>JBIKQS010000006.1:0-23983 GCA_044349575.1 Crocinitomicaceae bacterium | reverse complement strand
TCAATTTTTTCTGAACTAAGGAAGACCGTTTTTTTTGTAACATTTTTTCAACAAAGCGAAAATCAGCCTTATTTTGACACACTAAATTTCGTAGCTTTGCGGCTTAATTTTTGGGAATGCAACAAACGAAAAAAATTCAATCTGCACTGGTATCAGTTTTTAATAAAGAAGGACTAGAGCCAATCGTAAAAACACTTCACAATCAGGGTGTTACTTTTTATTCAACCGGAGGAACACAAGCTTTTTTGGAAGAATTAAACATCCCAGTCATCGCCGTTGAAAACGTTACCTCTTATCCATCAATTTTAGGGGGAAGGGTAAAAACCTTGCACCCAAAAATTTTTGGTGGTATCTTAAATAGACGCGATAATGAATCTGATATTCAACAAATTGAAGAGTTTGAAATTCCAGAAATAGATTTGGTAATAGTTGATTTATATCCTTTTGAAGAAACGTTAGCAAAGGGTGGAACGCATGATGAAATAATTGAAAAAATTGATATTGGAGGAATCTCCCTCATTCGTGCTTCTGCTAAAAATTACCAAGATGTTGTCATTATTCCTGCCAAAGAACATTATTTAGATTTTTTGAATATAATTTCTGATCAAAACGGAGAAACAACACTGGAACAACGTCGAGAATTTGCACGTGAGGCATTTCACATTTCTTCGCATTACGACACCAAAATTTTCGAATATTTTAATCAAGGAGAAAAACCGTACTTAAAAGTAAGCGAAAGTAAATCATCAGTTCTTCGCTACGGTGAAAACCCTCATCAACGCGGCTTTTTTCACGGTGATTTGGATGCCCTTTTTGATAAATTAAACGGGAAAGAACTGTCCTACAACAACTTACTAGATGTTGATGCAGCGGTAAATCTTATGTATGATTTTTCAACCGACGGTCCGACATTTGCCATTTTGAAACACAATAACGCCTGTGGATTAGCGAGTCGTAAAACTATATGTGAAGCATATAATGATGCACTTGCAGGAGATCCTGTTAGTGCATTTGGAGGTGTTTTAATTTCAAATACGGAAATAGATATTGAAACGGCACATGCTATGAACGATTTATTTTTTGAGGTATTGATAGCTCCTTCCTATTCAAAAGATGTATTAGAAATTCTGTCGACCAAAAAAAATCGGATTATACTTAAACAAAAACCATTTTCTTGGCCAAAAACAGTGCTTCGTTCCGCCTTAAATGGTGTTTTAGAAGAAGACCGAAACGATAGATCCGAAAATGCTACTGATTTAACTCCACAGACAGAAAATAAACCGACAACTTCAGAAGTTGAGGACTTACTTTTTGCAAATAAAATTGTTAAGCATACAAAATCAAACACAATTGTTTTAGCAAAAAACAAACAATTGTTGGGGAGTGGAACAGGTCAGACATCACGAGTTGATGCATTGAAACAAGCAATTGCCAAAGCAAATTCGTTTGCATTTGACCTGAAGGGTTCTGTTATGGCATCTGACGCTTTTTTTCCCTTTCCTGATTGTGTAGAGATTGCTCATAATGAAGGAATCACTGCAGTAATTCAACCTGGTGGTTCTATAAAAGATCAATTATCTATCGATTATTGTAATTCTGTAGGATTAAAAATGGTTTTTACAGGAACACGTCATTTTAAACATTAACTTTACTCATTCTTTTTGAAACTTTTTTTAAGTTTTGAAGTAGATTAAGGTTTTTAAAGAATACTAATATCAAATTGATAAAAAATGGGTTTGTTTAACTTCTTTACTCAAGAAATTGCCATCGACCTTGGTACGGCTAATACATTGATAATTTGGAATGATAAAGTTGTGGTTGATGAGCCATCGATTGTAGCTAAAGACATACAAACGGGAAAGATTGTTGCTATCGGTAAAAAGGCGCAGCAAATGCATGGTAAAACACACCGTTTGATTGAAACTGTGCGACCGCTTAAGGATGGGGTAATTGCGGATTTTCAAAGCGCTGAGCAAATGATTCGAGGGATGATTAAAATGATTAATCCCGGAAGGAGTCTTTTCAATCCGTCATTGCGTATGGTAATTTGTATCCCTTCAGGAATTACTGAAGTTGAAAAAAGAGCCGTTAGGGATTCGGCTGAACACGCTGGAGCCAAAGAAGTTTATTTGATACACGAACCAATGGCAGCAGCTATTGGGATTGGTATCGATGTAGAAGAACCGATGGGAAATATGATTATTGACATAGGTGGAGGTACATCTGAAATTGCTGTAATCGCTTTAGGGGGTATTGTTTGTGATAAATCAATTCGAATTGCCGGAGATGATTTCACCAATGATATCGAAGAATACATGCGTCGTCAACACAATATGTTAGTGGGAGAACGAACAGCCGAACAAATAAAAATTGAAGTTGGAGCGGCAATTCCTGAATTAGATAATCCACCAGAAGATTTTGCCGTTCGTGGTCGTGATTTAGTAACGGGTATTCCTAAAGAAATTATCGTAACCTATTCTGAAGTTGCGTATGCATTAGACAAAACAATCGCTAAAATTGAAGAAGCCATATTAAGTGCTTTGGAGTTAACTCCACCAGAATTATCTGCCGACATCTATAAAACTGGCATTTATTTAGCCGGAGGAGGATCAATGCTTCGCGGTCTGGATAAGCGAATTTCCTTAAAAACAAAATTGCCTGTTTGGATTGCTGAGGACCCCTTGAGAGCCGTTGCACGCGGAACAAGCATCGCTTTAAAAAATATTAACAAATATCAGTTCCTAATTCGCGATTGATTTGTTTTTTTATGGCCTAGATTAAGCAGAGTTTTTTAACTTTGTTTATGCGGAATTTGATTGCGTTTTTACAACGCTTTAGAATCTTTATCTATTTTGTATTTCTTCAAGTAATTGCTTTAAGCATATACTTTAGCTATATCGCATATCCTAAAGGTCAATTCCTCACTTCTACATGGGCAGTTTCGGGTTCGTTTTTGTCCTGGCAGAATGATTTTGTAAAATTCTTTCACCTGGAAGAAAACAATGCTGCATTGCAACAAGAAAATGTACGTCTTCGCAGGAATCAATTATCCAATTTTGTAAAGATTTCTTCGGAGATAATTAAAAAACACGATACCATTTATAAACAGCATTATGACTATATTCCAGGAAGTGTAATTAACTCAACAGTTACAAGAAGAAATAACTATTTTACACTGAATATAGGATCCAACCAAGGAGTTGGTGTTGGGATGGGGGTATTTTCTGATAAAGGTATTGTTGGTGTTGTTTATATGACAAGCACTTATTTTTCACTTGTTAAATCCGTATTAGCTGAAAACAGCAACGTGGATGTTGAAATTCAACCAAGCGGGTTAAACGGGTTGTTAAAATGGGACGGGAAAGATCCTCAGCGTGGTTCAGTGATTGGGATATCCAGCGATGTGAAATTGGCCAAAAATAGTTTGGTATATACCCGGGGTGCATCAGGGATTTTCCCGAAAGGAATACCCGTTGGAAGGGTAGAGAAACTTGTTCCTGTTGAGGGTAGGCCCATTTGGAATGTTGTGGTGAAATTTTCACAAGATTATAGGACAATCCAAAATGTATATGTTGTAAAAAATCTTTTACAGGAAGAACAAAAAAAATTAGAGTCTAAAATACCTATTGAAGAAAAAAAATAATGGCGTTGTTTATTGTTCCCATATTGCGTTTTTTAGGAGTATTTCTGCTTCAGGTATTTGTTTTAAATGCCATTGAACCAGGATTTGGAATTCATTTAATGATTTATCCTCTTTTCATTGCCATTTTGCCATTCAGCTATAATGTTTTTACCGTAATGACTATTTCCTTCTTTCTAGGATTTATGATAGACATCTTTTCAAACACCTTTGGATTACATGCTTCGGCGGCACTTACAATGGGCCTTATGAGACCAACATTATACAAGTATTTTTCACCGAGAGACGGTTATGATAACCTAAAACAACCTACTATTTTGGATATGGGTTTTCGTTGGCATCTTCTGACCTTCGGAGCTTTATTGTTGGTTCATCACCTCTGGTTTTTTACCCTAGAGTCATTTCGCTTTGATGAAATCTTTGTGATTCTTAGAAAAACGATATTTAGCAGTGTTATTACATTTATTTTGTGTTTCATTTTACAATATATTTTCTTTAAGCAGGAGAAAAGCCGATGAATACTGAAGGTAGAAAGTATGTAATTATTGTTTTTGTCTTTTTAGTAGGGATTCTCTATGCCATTCGCCTTTTTTACATGCAGGTAATAGATGAATCTTGGGTGTTACGTGCTCAAGAAATTGCTGAAAAAAGAAAAGAAATCACTCCAAATCGGGGAGCAATCTACGACCGAAATAATAAACAAATTGTTTCCAATAAAGTCTACTATAACCTGATGTTTGTGGAGGAAAAACTGAAAAACTTTGATACTATAGCTTTTGCAAAAATGTTAGGTTGGACAAAAGAGCAAGTTGTTGCGAGATTTAAAGAAATCGAGGTCGGAGAAGGAAGTTACTACAACAAAAGCACAAAAAAAAGAACCTCAAATTACATGAAATCAAGGGCTTACCCTTTTCTTAAGGAATTGACCTTGGACGAAATATTAAAAATCGCACCGTTTTTGGATAAATTCCCTGGTTTCTATGAAGAGGCAACAAGTATGCGAAGTTATCCCTTCTCAAATGCGGCTAATATTTTGGGCTATCTTGCAGAAGTAACAGGAGAAGAAATTAAAAAAGATAGATTTTACAAGCCCGCAAATAATATTGGCAGAACAGGACTTGAGAGGTTTTATGAAAAAGAACTGAGAGGCATAAAAGGAATTCGTTATGTAGTTACCTCGGCCATGAATAATGCCATTCAATCATACGCTGACGGGAAATACGATACAATTGCTAAACCTGGGGCAAATTTAACCTTAGGGATAGATATTGATTTACAGGCGTATTCTGAAAAATTGATGCAAAACAAGAAAGGCTGTATTGTTGCCATCGAACCTTCTACAGGCGAAATATTGAGCTTTGTATCGGCACCCTCTTTCGACCCAAATTTGTTAATTGGAAAGCGAAATATTAGTCAAAATTACCCTAGGTTAAATAAAGACCCAAATCTTCCTCTGTACCCTCGTCCATTGGCTTCCGAATATCCTCCGGGTTCTATCTTTAAACTAGTTCAAGGCCTTATTGGCATGCAAGAAGGCGTGATAACTGAAAACTCTGGTTTTCCCTGTACAAAAAGCATGGTTGGTTGTCATGGACATGAAATGGCAACAGATATTCCCAAAGCCGTTCAGTACTCATGTAATCCGTATTTCTATTACGTAATGAAAAAAATCATCCAGCAAGGTAAAAAGAAAAATAC
The DNA here is from genome assembly GCA_044349575.1 of Crocinitomicaceae bacterium. Lineage (GTDB taxonomy): Bacteria > Bacteroidota > Bacteroidia > Flavobacteriales_D > Crocinitomicaceae > UBA952. The sequence continues at coordinate 18,645 of JBIKQS010000006.1, read as the reverse complement.
CTTTGCAGATGCCGAAATTGGGCTTGCCAAGTGGGTAAAATACATGAATAGTTTTGGTCTAGGTGTTAAACTAGAAACAGATATTACTGGTGTTAAAAAAGGACTTATTCCTGGCCCTGCATTCTATGATAAATGGTACGGTTATCACAATTGGCAATTCAACAACATTCGTTCAATCTCAATTGGTCAAGGTGAGGTGAAATTAACCCCTCTTCAAATGGCAAATATTGCCGTAATTATTGCAAATAGAGGCTGGTATTATACGCCCCATTTTGTAAAATCTATTTCTGGAAAGGGCCCATTAGAAAAGTTCAAAACAAAGAACTACACGATGGTTGACTCCAAATATTTTCCCTCGGTAATTGAAGGAATGCGAAGAGTTGTAAATGAATCAGGAGGTACTGCTACTTCGGCAAAGTTAGCTGAAATAATTATTGCTGGAAAAACAGGTACCGTTCAAAACCCACATGGAAAAGACCATTCTGTTTTCATCGCATTTGCTCCAATTGATAATCCTAAAATCGCTATAGCCGTTTTTATTGAAAATTCAGGTTTTGGAGGAACATGGGCAGCACCAACGGCGAGTTTGGTTATTGAAAAATTCCTAACTGGTAAAATCACAAACGAGGGCAAGGAGAAGAGAATCATGGAGGCCAAACTTTCTAATATTGAAAACGAGAAGGAATGAGAAATAACAACTCTCTCACAGGCCGAATTGATTGGATATTAGTAGTTCTATTGATGTCACTCATTACGATGGGAGTAACTACTTTATATTCCGTTGCATACAACGAAGAACATCCACTTATTTTTGATATATCACAACTTTATGGCAAACAAATCATGTGGTTGGGGATTGCTCTATTTTTGGGTTTTATTGTTTATTTAATTGATTCTGATATCTATAAAAAATTTGCCCTTCCCATATATGGATTCGTTTTACTACTCTTGGTAATCGTTCTCTTTCTTCCACCTGTTAACGGGGCAAGGGCTTGGCTTGGTATTGGTCCATTGGGTATTCAACCTGCAGAGTTTGCTAAAATCGCCGCGGCATTAGTACTTGCTAAATTTATAAGTGAATCCAATTTAAAAGTTCAAAATAATCGACTTGTTTTAATGGCATTTTCGATTATCCTTGTTCCGATGATACTCATTCTTTTGCAACCAGATGCAGGAACTTTTGTTGTTTTTACCTCATTTCTATTTGTAATGTATCGAGAAGGTATCACCTTTGATCCACTTATACTAAACTTAATTAATTCATTTCCAAACGTAAAATTTAAACAAACTTGGGTGGGAACTCACTTTATCCCCATTTTATTTGTCGTGATAATTCTGGCCATTTTTACGATGCTTTCATCGCGGGTTGCCGTTGCATTCGTATTCCTTCCTTCTTTTGAAATATCAGGTTTCATTTTTATTATAGTTACGCTATCATTAATCGGATTCATTGGTTTTTTTCTTGTTCAGCAATACAGCTCAAAAAGAGATCGAGGGAATTTGACCAGCGCTGTAATTTTAGGGTATGTTCTATCCTTAACAGTAACATTAACCGTTCATTTTGGGTTTTCTAGTCTTGCGCCTCATCAAAAGGAAAGAATCGAATTCTTTTTAGGAATGAGGGAGGATCCTGATGGAGAGGATTACAACAGAAACAGAGCTATGGCGGCAGTTGGATCAGGTGGATTTAACGGTAAGGGTTACAAAAACGCTTCTGTTTCAAGTGTTCGAGCAAACCACGTACCTGAAAGTGAAACTGATTTCATTTTTTGTCCTTTTGCAGAAGAATGGGGGTTTCTAGGTTCAATTGTATTGATTTCACTTTATATTGCTATATTGATTAGAATTGTTTTTATTGCTGAAAGACAACGGTCTATTTTTAATAGGGTTTATGCATACTGTGTGGCCATGATTGTTTTTTATCATGTCGCTATCAATGTGGGGATGAATATAGGATTTGCTCCTGTAATTGGAATTCCTCTTCCGTTTTTCAGTTATGGCGGTTCATCTATTCTCTCTTTCACCATTATGATGTTCATATTGTTGAAATTAGACAGTCAAAGAATGGATGTTTTACGTTAAATTTGTGTGATTATTAACTTAAGTAGAGTCTTTCATGAAAGAAAATAAAGAACCTAAAACTCAAACAAAAAATAAAAAAGTTATCTATGTATTTTGGGGAATTTGTCTCATTCCTTTTTTGATTGTTTTTTCCCTACTTGTATTCCAGCCGGAAGATTCAATGCCCCCGGTATCCATGTTAGACAATCCACCTGAATTGCAAGCGTCTTTAATTTTAGCAGAAAACGGAGATACGATCGGTCGCTATTTTAAAGTCAATCGAACGAGTATGACCTATGCTAATATTTCACCGTACATTCTCGACGCACTAATTTCAACGGAAGACGAACGCTTTCTAGAGCATTCAGGTGTCGATTTTAAAGCACTTGGGAGAGCGGTTGGTAAAGCAGGTAAAGCAGGTGGGGCATCAACGATTACGCAACAATTATCCAAACTAATTTTTACCCTTCAACGACGAGAAAGAGAAGAGTTGGCAAAAATGACCGGTAAAAATGAGGAGATTGACTTGAACGATAATATTTTTAAACGAATTGGTGAAAAAGCTCGAGAAAATATAATTGCAACTCGTTTAGAAAAACGCTTCACAAAAGAAGAGATAATTACCATGTATCTGAATCAATTTGATTTCTTATACAATGCGGTTGGAATTGAAAATGCTGCTAAAATCTATTTCAATAAAACGGCTAAAAACGTTACTAAGGAGGAGGCAGCAATGTTAGTAGGAATGTGTAAAAACCCTTCATTATACAATCCATATACGCCAAAAATTAAAAACTACGAACGTTTGATCGCACTAGATAAAGGTATTGACGTTTCCAAAGTTAGTAGGGCAGAAATTGAAGAAAAAAGATCAAAAGATTCCTTAAGAGCCGTGGAAAGAAGAAACCAAGTTCTTATGCAGTGGCTAAAAAATAGTGAGAAAAACAACCCCGCCATAAAGAATAAGTTGACGCGTGGAGAGTACGACATGCTAAAAACTAAACCTGTTGCATTGGATTATCAACGAGTTGACCACAAAGACGGAGTCGCTCCTTACTTTAGAGAGGCGTTACGTAAAGAGCTAACAGAACTATTTTCTAAAAAAAATCCGGATGGATCACTGATGTATAAACGAGAGGATGGTTTGCAATACAATATTTATGCAGACGGTCTTAAAATATATACGACCCTTGACTTACGTATGCAAAAACATGCCGAATATGCCGTTGATAGACATTTAAGGACTGAATTACAAGGCTTATTTAATAACAACTTTAAAACACTTAAAAACCCACCCTTTTCCAATTCTCTATCAAAAGAAAATATCGATGGCATTATGCAAAATGCCCGCAAATCAACAGATAGGTATCGACAACTTAAAAAAGAAGGAGCAAGCGACCAAGAAATCTTAAAGAATTTCAAGAAACCAGCACAAATGCGCGTGTTTTCATACCGGGGAGAAATTGATACAGTAATGACACCTGATGACTCAATTAGGTATTACAAAGGCTACATTCACGCAGGTTTGCTCTCCGTCGAACCACAAACAGGATTTGTGAAAGCTTGGGTTGGAGGAGTCGATATTAAACATTTTGCGTATGATCATGTTAGAACTGGAAAAAGACAAGTAGGTTCAACCATGAAACCATTTGTTTATTGCACAGCGATGAATATGGGGGTTGCAAAGCCCTGTTCTCCAGTAAGCGGTTCAACATGCGTTGAGATTTTTGATACGCTTGGTAATAATACAGGTAGGAAATGGTGTCCAAAGGGCGGTGGTTCAGGAACAGTTGGGCAAGGTTTGGTAAGTTCATCAAACCCTACCACAGCTTATTTGATGGGACAAATGGGGGGATTTGCCGGCCCAAAAACTTTAGCGAAATTTTTGCGAGCAATGGACATTTCTTTGCCGAGTGCATCGATAACACCTGCTATGTGTCTTGGGTCGGTTGATATATCCTTGTTTGACTTAGTAGGTGCTCAATGTGTTTTTGTTAATCATGGTATTTTTATTAAACCACAAACTATTTTACGAATTGAAGACAGAAATGGACGGGTGATTTATAGTGCAGATGCAAATCCAAAAGAAGTTTTTGATGAAAGCGCAGCCTACGAAACCCTTAAACTTATGAAAGGTGTTATAGAACGAGGGACGGGTACACGTCTACGAAGCGGAATGCCATACGGAGGAATTAAATACCCAATTGCTGGAAAAACAGGTACAACACAAAATAACTCAGATGGTTGGTTTATAGGTCTCACCCCTGAATTAGTTACAGGAGTTTGGGTTGGCGCCGAAGATCGAGGTGTTCGTATTGAATATACAGGCTTAGCTCAGGGAGCCACGCTAGCTCTTCCGATTTGGGGATATTACATGAATAAAGTATATGCAGATCCAAAAATTGGCATATCCACAGATGATTTCCCCGAACCTCCAAACTATGACAAAGAAAAATACGCCTGTAAAGGAGAAGAAAAAGGTGGGCGAGAATTTAAAAACGAAAACCCATTTGGAATTTAATCATGAAAAAAGTAGTTAAAGACGTTCAAGAAGCACTAATTGGTATTGAGGATGGAATGACCTTGATGGTTGGTGGTTTTGGTTTGTGTGGAATTCCTGAAAATTCTATCGGTCAATTGGTCAACATGAAAACAAAAAATCTTACATGCATTTCAAATAATGCTGGGGTTGATGATTTTGGATTAGGCCTTTTGCTTCAAAACAAACAGGTTAAGAAAATGATTAGTTCTTATGTCGGTGAAAATGATGAATTTGAACGTCAAATGTTATCAGGAGAATTAGAGGTTGATTTGATACCTCAAGGGTCATTGGCTGAAAGATGTCGTGCGGGAGGAGCTGGGATACCCGCGTTTTTTACGCCAGCTGGATATGGAACTGAGGTTGCCGACGGTAAAGAAATGAGAATTTTTAATGGGAAACCGCATATTTTAGAATCGGCATTAACTGCTGACTTTGCTATTGTTAAAGCTTGGAAAGGAGACACAGAAGGTAATTTAATATACAAAGCAACAGCCAGAAACTTCAATCCCATGATGGCTATGGCAGGAAAAGTAACAATTGCTGAGGTAGAAGAATTAGTGCCTGCCGGTGAGTTGGACCCCAATCAAATACATACTCCTGGTATTTTTGTTCAGCGCATTTTTCAAGGTGAGAAATTTGAAAAACGTATTGAACAAAGAACTGTACGAAAAAAATAGATTTTATTTGGGAAATTTGAAAACCATCATTTGATAGGTTATCATTGGTTTAAAATAAACTTATAACCTATTCCTTTTATCGTTTTTATATATTGCTCGCCAATCTTTTCTCTTAACTTTCGAATATGAACATCAATCGTTCTGTCACCTACTATAATGTCTGTGCCCCATACTTTTTCAAGGATAACATCTCGTTTAAAAACATAGTCCGGTTTACTTGCTAAAAGGGCTAAAAGTTCAAATTCCTTTCTCGGAAGTCGAATTTCTTTTCCATCCTTTTCAATAATATATTTTTCGCGGTTAATTTCAAACCCCTTTGAGCTCTCTTCAACCAAAATAGGCTCCTCCTTTCTCCTTAATAACGCATGTACTCTACTCATTAGAACCTTTGGTTTTATTGGTTTAGTTACATAATCATCCGCTCCAGCATCTAGTCCTGCAATTTGACTGTAATCTTCAGATCGTGCTGTCAATAAACATATTAGAATGGATCTGCTTTCAGGGTTTGCTTTCAAAACTTCACAAACTTCAATACCATCCATTCCTGGCATCATCACATCTAACAAAATTAAATCTGGTTTTTGCTGATTTACTTGAAGCAGCGCTTCATCTCCTCGAGAAGCCTCTAAAACTTCAAACCCCTCTTTTTTAAGATTATATGACAAAATTTGTCGTATATCATCTTCATCATCAACAATTAAGATTACAGGCATTTTTTTTTTATAAAATTACGGAAGAATCTATTTGCATCGTTATACTTTAATAAATATTTAATGTTTTCTTAAAGTAGAAATAACAATGAATATTTTAGCTTGATTTACAACTAATTGTAAATCACAATTGTTGATTGTCTTTACCCATAAATGTTTTTTAAACTTATTATAAAAATTATAGTTGTCAATTAATAAAAAATGCTTACTTTTGTAAAGTAGTAGTAGGTTAGGTTGATTGTCAAAAGCTCTTTTCGCAAGAAAGGGCTTTTGATTTTTTCAGTAACTTTGTTTTATTTCTCAGCTATTACTTTTTCTATGAAACCATCCATATTACTTGTTGAAGATGATTATAATTTAGGATTTATAATTAGTGATGAACTGATAGCACAAGGTTATGAAATTAAACTTTGTCTGGATGGCATAGAGGCTATTCAAGAATTTCATACTAAGACCTATCATTTATGCATTCTAGACGTAATGATGCCTCGCAAAGATGGGTTTACACTAGCAAAAGAAATTCGAGCCACTCACCCAGACGTGCCGATTCTTTTTTTAACTGCAAAATCAATGACAGAGGATCGCGTTGAAGGGTTTAAAGTTGGTGGGGACGACTACCTCACAAAACCTTTTAGTTCAGAGGAATTACAACTTAGAATTAAAGCACTTTTAAAACGTATCAATATCAAATTAGAAGAGGATGAGGAAAAAGTGTTTACTATTGGAAAATATACTTTTGATTCCGAAAATTTTTTACTTACCAGCGCTAATTTTCAAAAAACATTAACCAAAAAGGAAGCACAAATTCTCAAAATACTTATTCGATATAAAAATCAAGTTACACCTCGAGACATTATTCTAAATGCTGTTTGGGGTCAAGATGATTATTTTGTAGGACGCAGCATGGATGTTTTTATCACAAAAATTAGAAAATATTTGAAAGAAGATCCCTCGTTGCAAATTAGCAATATTCATGGAATCGGATTCAAATTTGAGGAAAAATTATAGCTGATGACAACGATCCTACACATTGAAACAGCCACTAAAACGTGTTCCGTTGCACTATCCATAGACTCAAATCTCGTGGACACTATTGAAACACACAGCGAACAATATATTCACGGTGAAAAACTAACCTTGTTTATACAAAATATACTTGAAAAAAACTCCATTTCATTCGATCAGCTTTCAGCCCTTTCAATATCTTCAGGTCCCGGTTCTTACACCGGTCTACGAATAGGGGCAGCTACCGCTAAAGGTATTTGTTTCGCTAAAAATATTCCACTTATTGCAATAGATACACTCGATGCCTTTGAAAGTTGTGCGAGATCATCGTATCCAAATAATACCCTGTGTTTAATGCTTGATGCACGACGAATGGAGGTATATTCAACCATTTTTAATGCTCAACGAACGGCTATCAAATCTCTTTCAGCTGATGTTTTAGATGAAAATTCCTACCGAGAATTTGAACCCTTTATTTGTATTGGAGACGGAGGATCAAAATGCAAAGAACTTTGGGTTGGAAGAAATATTATTTTTAACGAGGCTCTTCAACTTACTGCTGCAGGACAAATTGAGTCTGCATTTGAAAAATTCATGAACAAAGAATTTGTTGACATCGCATACTTTGAACCCAACTATTTAAAAGAATTTTATACCGGGAAGTAATTTTCTTTCTAATTACTGATGATTTTAACCTCTACCCTTCTATTGGCAATTTCCTCTTCACTTGTTTTTTCAGGAATTGCAAAGAGAGGTTGCGAAACACCAAAACCCTGGTAGGAAATTCGTTCGGATTGGATGCCATTCGTTATTAAATATTCATATACTCGGTATGCACGTGCAGTAGATAAATCTGCATAATCAGCTGATGCACAACAAATATGGCCATGAATTTCTATTACTAGGTTTTTATTTGATTTCATTACTTTTAACAATTCCTCAAGCGTTGGAACAGCTTCTGGAAGTAAAACATCCAAACCCGGCCGAAAATTCAATGCTTTCAATTTAACTTTATCGCCAACCTTTGCTTTCACTAATTGATCTCCCACCCCATTTTCCGGTTTTACCTCTACCACTTTTTTAGGAATGTTTACTTGAACTTCTTTTGGATTTTGAGTAAAGTAGATTACTACTTTGCGGTTATCAGCATGAAGAGTTGATGTTAATTTATCTTCACCAATTGCGTATACTTGTGCAGTAGAGCTTGTAGCTAATCCCAAAAATTCTAATGCAGCATTTATTCTATTCGTTGCCAGCTGCTTGTTGTAGGCATGATCTCCACGAGCATCCGTATAACCGTATATTGAAATAATATTTTTGCCTAAAAGTGATTGTAATTCTGCTTGAGATTTACGAGAAAGTTTGTGACTGTCAAAAGCAAAAAAAAGACTGATGCTATCTTGGGCAGAGTTATAAAAGCAGACAAACAGGAAAATACCAATTAACGTGTGTTTCATTACGAATATGAACTCATTTTAGGATTTTAGGTTACAGTTTAAAAACACAATAAAAAACCTTTGAAAGCCTAAATGTTTTTTATTTGATACACTTATAGACAAATGCTGGAGGAATATTCAAAGCGGTAAAGCCAATTTTAACTTCCTTATATAAGGACATCAACATTTTTTTTGCCTGTAAACTATACTGAAATTGGACGAATTTACCTTTTTCATGAAGTGATTCATAAACCTTATTGAGTATAGAAGAACGCAGAGTTTCATTAAAATTTGCTAAGGGAAGTGATGAAATGACAACATCAGCGAATTCAAAATTATACTCTTTGAGGTATTTTAATAATTGATCTGCAGAATCGTGAATGATCACAATATTAGGCTGTTTAAATTCATCTTTAAGTTGCAAGTAAAATTCCTCGTTTAACTCAAACACTAGTAAAAAAACATTGTCTGGTAAGTTCTTAGCTATTCTTCTTGTGAAAACTCCAGTTCCAGGGCCTAATTCTATAATTACTTTTGTTGAAGTATAATCAATATTGTCTACCATTTTTGACGCTAAAAAGCGTGAACTAGGCGTTAACGAACCAACTGTTTTATTTTCTCGAATAAATTCTTTTAAAAAGGATCTCTTTGACATGAACTATTGGTCGATATAAGTAAATTTATCTTTATTTAAAACCCCATGAACTTTTCCTACCATTTCTTTTCCTATAAAAGGAGAATTAATTGATTTTGAAAGATTTATTTCTTTCGTGAAAACCCAAGGTGTTATCGTATCAAAAAGTGTTGCGTCCACCGCAGAATTTACTTCTACTGGAGTGAGATCCAACCCAAAAACTTGTCTCGATTTAATGGCTAATGCATTTATGAACTGCTGGATGTTTTCACCAAAAGTTGTGTTTATCGAAGCAAATAGCGATTGAAGTGAAATAGTTCCAAAGCCGGCATGATCAAACTCCAAGTCTTTCTCTTCAATATCCAAGGGCCTATGATCTGATACAACAGTATCAATTATTCCCTTTAAAACCCCATCAATTAATGCTAGACGATCGTTTTCAGTACGTAGAACCGGCAAAACTTTATAATTCGTATCAAAATCTAGTAACTCTAACTCATTGAATAATAAATTCATTACGTGAACATCAGCAGTTATTTCAAGCCCTTTTGCTTTGGCTCTTTTTACTATTTCAACTCCTTCTGCCGTGGAAATTCCAGTTACGTGAAGTCTTCCCGACGTATATTCCAATAAGCGAATATTGCGTTCCAACTGGATAATTTCAGAAATCGATGGATCTGCCTTTAAACCTGTTTTTGTACTTGCAATGCCCTCATTTACCATTCCGTTTGATGCGAGCGATTCATCCCTGGAAAAGGCAATAATTTTTCCTCCAAAATTCTTTGAATATAACAATGCGCGGTACAAAATGCCGGCATTTAAAACTTTTTGATCATCAGAAAAAACGTTGGCTCCTGCTTGAAACATATCGTACATTTCGGCAAGATTTTGACCCTCTCTTTTCTCAGTCACACAACCAATTGGATGAAGTTGAGCCGTATGAAATTCAGAATTCTTTAAAAGGTAATCAATTTGAGATTTACCATCAACTGCCGGGTGCGTATTTGGAGTAACAAAAACGTGTGTGTATCCACCCGCTGCTGCTGCATTCAATCCTGATTCAATAGTCTCTTTTTGCTCTAAACCAGGATCACAAAAATCAGCTTTTAAATCAACCCAACCTTGAGAAATTTGCAATCCATTGTGTTGAATGATTTGTGCTTCTTCATCCAAAATAGAATCTTCAATTTTCAGATAAATCCCATTTTCTATCAAAATATCTTTCGTTTTACCAAAGAAAGAAGAAGAAGCATCTGAAATTAGTACCGATTTTAAAAGAATTTTCATTCAGTTTTGAATTTTTACAATATTACTTCCAAAATTTTAAAACAGCCCACTCTGTCACGAGAAAAAGTAGGGCAATTATCAACATCCATCGCCAATATTCAACGGGTTTGTCCAACTCAATTTTTGCTAAACTTTGTCCCTCATTAATTTTCTTAAACGATACTTGTTTAATTCCTTTATCTTTTAACCCATCAACAATTTCTCTTTCCGTGGCATATAAAACTTCCGACTCTTCTCGCGAATAGTTTAGAGAAACCACACCGATTTTATCTTCATCAACAATGTCAAAGGTTCCAGATTTCAACATTTCAACCGCTTCCCTTCCGCGCAAAATAAAGTAGGTCATCATGCCAGATTGTTCGGTTTTAGGAATAAAATCAATTTCTTTATTTTTCAAATGAACCGGAGATTCACTTTTTGTTTTTTTATTTAACGGAAAACTTGATTCTTTTCCAATGGTCAAATAAATTGGTGTTTTTCGTTGACTCATTTCAGCCATTCTTAATAAAATAGAAGGAAACAAAGCATCTGATGTAAACGTGCTGAATGAACTTGCTAAAGAACTTGTAAACAAAAACACAGAGCTAGCGGTACTTGAGCGTAAAAACAAGGGCAATCCATTTTGAAGGTTTATTAAGTCAAATGATCTTGAAGCTGAACCACGTTGCGTTTGATACAATTGAGACACAGCTGGCAAGGTAATATTTGTACTTTTTTTCTCAAACATTCCGCTGAAAAAAGGATCGTCAAATGCAAGTGTCTTGATTTTTGTTCCAGACGAAACCGTTGCACCAAATGAAGGCAACTGTACTTGATTTAGGAAGGTATTCCAAGAACCTTTATCAATTGCAGCTCCAGGAAAGAGACCAAGAGCACCACCACCTTGAACAAATTCTAACAGCATTGAACCATGACCAGATGAAATTTCATTAACGCCATTTAAAACAACAATATCCATTTGGTTCAATTGATCTTTGGAAAAGGAACCTAACTCAACCACGTTCAATTTATAATATTTTTCAAGACTATACACTTTGCTCATGGCATCCGTTGCATCTGGGCCATTGATAACGAGTACATTCGTGTGATCATCTAAAAAATAGGAAAAGTGAAAATCATCGTCCCAAAAAAGTTGTTTATCGTTTACGGATATTTTCCCCACCTTGTAACCTGGTGCGTTGTCGGTAAAATTAATGGTGGTAGTAGTTTTTTTATTTGGGGGTAAATCGATTACAAAATCTCGTTTAATAGAATTGATGGAACAGGAAACGTCCATAGTATTTATAACCACATCTCCGTGATTAACTAAGCGAATGTTTAATTCTGAGTTTTCGCCTAATTTTCTAACCGGAGAACTAAACCACACCGAATCAATCGTGATATTTGAAGCTTGTTGGGGTTTCAATTGAATGGGATAATAGTAGCCTAATTCATCTTTGGTTAATTGAGCAAAACGTGTTTGATTCTTTTGAAAATCTGAGAACAAAACAAATTGTTTCGCGCCCAATTTCTTCTGTCTAACTTCCTCGTTCTTAATAATGTTTTTCTCCCATTCAATCACCTCATCAATCGACTTCCGCATGGATGTGGGTTTGATTTTGTCTAACATTTCTAAGGCTTCAACTTTAGAGATCAATCTGCTTTCAATACCATTCATTAGGTTTGTATGTAATAACACCCTGGTTTCCAACGGCACTTCATTTAGCATTTTTCTTGCCTTTTCCCTAGCTTCTGATAGTAATTCTCCTTCGGTTCCTTTTGCGGACATTGAAAAGGAATTATCAATGTAAATTGACAGCAAAGGATTTCCCATTTCATTTAGAGAGTCATCAACAGGTTTGAATGGCTGAGTAAAAGCTAAAACCAAAAATATGATTGCAAGCATTCTCAAGGCCAAAATAATCCAATGCTTCAGCGTGCGAACAGATTTCTGTTGCTGATCGAGGTATTGTAAAAATTTTAAGGATGAGAAATAAAGCGTTTTATACCTGCGAAAATGAAATAAATGTATGATTATCGGAATAGAAAGTGCAGTTAAGCCCCATAAAAACTCCGGATAAACAAACTTCATATGTCAAAGGTACAAAAAATGCATGCAGAAATGGCACATCTCTGGAGCGGCTCATTAAAATGAAATTACATTACATTTGTCTTTCAAAAAGTAGTAATGCATGAAACTTAATAAAGATAAACTATTTGTTTTCAATTATATAGCATTACTTTCTTTATCTCTCTTGGCAGCACTGATCTATTTTTTATATAGAGATGGCAGTATTCTTTTTAATCAAATTTTTTCAACATTTGGCTTCGATGGAATTCAAGAAAAGCAAAGAATTCAAGAACTCCTTCCAATGCCAGCATGGATTATTTACTCCGTGCCTGGAGGAATTTGGGTATATGTAACCTCAGTTATCGCCTCTAAATTTGAAAAAACGTCAGTTATTATGTACATATCAATTTTTAGTGTTCCAACCATATATGCTGTTGGACTAGAATTTTGTCAGCTTTTCCAATTAACTGATGGCACTTTTGATTGGGTTGATTTGCTTTTTATTTTGTTGGGAGTCTTTTTTGCAAAACATTCTGAACAACTAGATCTTAATTTAAATAAGCATCCCAAAATCCAAAATTTCGCGTTGATATCAGCATTTTTAGTTTTGTTATTAAGTGATGTGCATCATTAATTAACGAATTATCACAGAATGCTACTTTTTCTTTTTACAAAAATGGTGGTAAAAAAGAATTGTTCAAAATTTGTTTGATTTTAAATAATCTGTATCTTTGCAACCCTTTTACAAAGAATTTATTTTCTTTGAAAGATTCTAAAAGTCTAACGTGACTTCTTAAAAACTTGATATAATTGCGGATGTGGTGATCCCGATAGCTATCGGGATGGTAGACACCATCGGAAGTCTAACGTGACTTCGAATAAATTTGATATAATTGCGGATGTGGTGAAATTGGTAGACACGCTAGACTTAGGATCTAGTGCCGAGAGGTATGCGGGTTCGAGTCCCTCCATCCGCACTAAATGGTCTCTCTCGAGGCCATTTTTTGTTTAATAACTTAATGAAAAAAAATGAACGTTATTCGCGAGGATTTGAATGCATTGAATGCACAATTAAAAGTTAAAGTATCTCCAGAAGATTATCAGTCAAAAGTTTCCGAAACGCTATCAAAGTACAGAAAAACTGCTAAAATACCTGGTTTTAGACCTGGACATGCTCCGATGGGTATGATACAGAAACAGTATGGTAAATCTGTTTTGTTTGATGAAGTTTCTAAAATGGTAACAGACGCAATCAATAATTACATTTACGAAGAAAAATTGAGCTTATTGGGAAATCCAATTCCCGTTGAAGAAAATGGATTTACAGGTGATTTTTCTAATCCTACAGATTTTGAATTTGTTTACGAAATAGCATTCCCACCACAAATTGATGTTGAGATAGGTAAAAAAGATTCATATGATTTTGAAAAAGTAGACGTTAACCAAGAACTAATTAACAAACAAGCAGAAGATATTAGAAGACGCTACGGGAAATTAGTGAGCTCTGATGAAGTAAAAGAAAAAGACCTTATTCTTGGTAGATTCGTTGAGTTAAATGACGATAAATCTGTAAAAGACGGTGGAATAGACCATACCTCATCTATTTCTTTGGAGTTTTTAGACTCAGATGATGCTCGTCAAATGTTTGTTGCTAAAAAGGTTGGAGATTCTGTTGAATTAAATCCAGATATGGTTTCCAAAGGACCAAAAGACAAGGCTGCAATGTTGGGAGTAAAAGAAGATGAATTATCAACTATCGGTGCTCTATTTTCATATACAATCAATGAAATCAAATCGATGGAATTGGCCGAATTGAATGAAGAATTGTTTTTGAAATTGTATCCAGATGGAACGGTAACAAACGAAAATGATTTTACTGCACGCATCAAATCTGATTTGGAAAAAATGTTCGAACAAGATTCAGATAAAAAACTCTACAGAACGATCTATGATTCGTTAATGGAACAAGTAAATGCTGATTTCCCAGATGACTTTTTAAAAAGATGGATCAAGCAAGTGAACGACAAACCTGTTACAGACGAACAAATTGAAACGGAATACGATAGCTACAGAAATATGTTAAAGTGGCAATTGATCGAAAAGAAATTATTTGATAAACACAATCTTGTAATTGATCAAATGGAGTTAGTTAATTTCACAAAACAATTATTGAGAACAAATTACGCCAATTACGGAATATTTGAAGTTGATGAAGAAGAATTGTCACAAAGCGCAATGAAATTTCTTCAAGACAAGAAACAAACTGATGCAATTATTAGTCGCTTAGCCGAAGACAAACTGATTAATTTATTTAAAACTGAGGCATCGTTAAAAGAGAAAATGGTCTCTTACGAAGAATTCATTGGAAAATAAATTCAACATCATATTTTACAAAGCCGAACATAGTTTCGGCTTTTTTTTTGAAAAAAAATTATCTTTACTTAAAATTACAGCTATGAACAATCTTTTTCTTTCACTCACCTGCTTGTTTTTAATTGGAAACTCTTTCGCATTTGAAAGGGAAAGTAATCCAAGGGACACATCTAAAGGTATTATTAATAAGGCATTGGCAGTGAAACTACTAAATGACGGGATTGAACTTTACTCTATCGGACAAAACAAAGATGCTTTAGGAAAATTCAAGGATGCCGCCACGAAAGACCCAAGTAACTGGAAAGCTATGTTTTACATAAGCTTGGCCAACTACGACTTGAATTTTTATTCCTTATCTCTGTCTCAAGCAAAATCAGCATGGAAATTATCTGAGGGCAAGCCTAGTTCTGACTTTTATGAACACTTTGCTAAAGTTAATCACGCAATGGGTCATTTGGACACTGCATTGCGTTATTACAATTTAGCTAATCAAGAATTATCTGGTTCGCTAAAAAAAATATTCCAAATTCCTGTAAGAATTCAACAAGTAGAATTTGCGTTGAAAGAAAAAGCTGCAAACAAGCCTGTTAAGAAATCTATTCTGAGTAGAAATGTAAATAGCAATTATGCCGAATACGGGCCTATTTTAGCCGATAGTGGTCGAGTTCTCTATTTCACAGCACGAAAATCAGACACAAAAGGTCGTACAATGAATACGGATGATCAAGATTATTTTGAAGATATCTATATGTCGTTATGGAACGCTGAAATTAATGACTGGGACAGTTTGACGAATGCCTTAAAATGGAATACAAAAGGATTTGATGCGCTTACATACGTTTCGAGTGATGGAAAATATGCGCTGATGACTATAAACAATGAATCACTTGAGAAAGCGACAACTTCCAGCTCAGATATATTTGAATTATCCTTGAGCACTTCAACGGGCAAATGGGGTTCTCCTAAAGCTATTGAAAATAAGTCAATTAATTCCTCGTATTACGACGGGTCGGCAACAATGACGGCAGATCGAAAAACCATGTATTTTGTTTCAGATCGGAAGGGAGATAAAAAATCAACAGATATCTATCGCGTTCAAAAAACCGGAAATGAGTGGGGAAAAGCTGAAGCATTGCCTGATTATATCAATACTACCGGAAGAGAAACAACACCTTATATAACACCAGATGGAAAATTTTTATTCTTCAGTTCTGACGGCTTACCTGGCATGGGTGGACTTGATATTTACGTTTCAGAATTGAAAGGAGGAGTTTTTGGACAACCTGTAAATTTGGGATCATTGGTTAACTCTTATACTGACGATACACATTTTTCGTATTATCCAGAGTTTAAAAAAGGATTTGTTGCATCAGTTACTACTTCTGGTGAAAAAGCCAATTATGATTTGTATGAAATTGATTTGAGCGATTTTTCGTTACCGATTAAATAATACTTTTTTCCAAGCAGTCTGTTTTAAATAAAGTGCGACTACCTTGTTTTTCAACACAAAAAACACCGAAGAAAGACCAGATATAAGTGGTTTTAAGTACTTTCGGACACCTAATTGTATTCTGTTTAAAGACAAATAGATTTTAACTCAAAACCATACTTATTTTGATTAAAAACAACAGTCACTAACCGAACGCACAAAGATTATCTTCTTCGTAATCCGCTTTCTGTAGTTGGGGTTTCATCATCTTCATCAGAATCTTCGTTGTAGTCAATGTTGAAACTAATACCAACGCAAAAAGGATTAATTTTAGGCGCCGCATCTTTATGGAAAAGTGAAGTTAAGCTATACGTTCCAAAAACACCAATTGCTCCATACCCAACACGTAAAGTTGCATCAAGATTAAGTAGATTTGAATGAAATTTCTTGTCGTCTCTCATTTGGTTAGTAAACTTATCTCCATTGCTGTATTTTCCTTGTAGTTGATGATTGGCATACATACGCAATCCCCCAATTACACCCGCCGAAATACTGAGCGCCTTAGCCTGTCTCGTTTTTGTTGAAAAATCCAACAATACAGGGATTTGTAAAAAGCTTTGATTAAATGTAGAATATCTTATTGATGCCAGGGTGTCATACAAAGTTGGATACCCTGATTCTAGAGTTATCGTGCTATCCGTTGAAACCATTGTATATTGATTCTGTAATGTTATTGTTCTAAAATTAAATCCTAATCCTGTTGTTATTCCTAATTGTTTGAAAACAGGCCATTTATATTCAATTAAATTAAGGCCAATACTTGTTGATTGAAAAACCTTGTTACTCCATTCATCGGAACTGTTTGTGGAAACAAAACCAAAGTCAAATGCACCCCAATTGGCATTCATCGGTTTATCCGAAGATTCTTGTGCAAATACCATAGTAGATGAAAGCATAACAATTGCCATGACACCTGATAAAATAACTTTTTTCATAAATTAAATTTTAATTGATTGGTAAATCTAGTAGTTATATTCTTCATTTCAATCTAAAAACAATAAAGTAATCAACGATTAAAATTTGATAAGTAGGTAAATTATGGGGACTTTACCCGCATGAGCTAAAAACTGTTTGTTGTGCCGAAGATTAAAAGTATTAGTGGATAACTATTCCCAGCGAAATTAATTCTTCAACTGTTACGGTCGGCGGAAATTGATTTTGAAGGAGTTTATTTACCACAAATTCACCTGCTGTTAACGCATCTCTTTCAGATGTAAAGGATTTATTGCCCTGAACCGCAGGAATATTTTTTTGGTTTATAAAAAGCTTTTTGCCTTTAAAAATTTGATACCCCCAACCATTTTCTAGTTGAATGCTCTTTACTGAAAAATCACTTGGCTTATTGGATTTTACAACTGAATCAACAATGGGATTATTGGGTAACCTGTTTGTCGCTTCCGGTAGTTGCTGTGTATTGCTAGTAGAATTTGATTTGTTAATCACTTTCTGTTCCGAACACGAAAAAAAAATCAAGACGATAATAGGTAAAGCCCTAATCATAATTTGAATAGTGTTGAATTCGTTCTTTTTAGAGACTGACATTCAATAGAAATATAATAAGTCCCTGAAGGAAGTTCCTGAATATTAAACACAAAATTTTCTTGATAGATGTTATCAATCTGTTGTACATTCTGACCCAAAGAATTGACTAAGGAAACGGATTGAATTAAATCATTTTTTGAGTTCAAGTAAACACTGTTTTCGGTTAAATTAGAATGGATACTAACTTCATCACTCTGCAATTCATCGTTACCAACAAGTTGATAGTAGGCATAAAAATCATCTAAAAATT
Organism: Crocinitomicaceae bacterium; assembly: GCA_044349575.1. Lineage (GTDB taxonomy): Bacteria > Bacteroidota > Bacteroidia > Flavobacteriales_D > Crocinitomicaceae > UBA952. Next base: position 589 of record JBIKQS010000006.1, on the reverse strand, counting down.
GATTGTTATAACCTGTGCCAACATACCCTACACCATCTAAACAAAAAGCAATCGCATTTTTACGAGGAGCTCCAGGTAAGTTGGCTCGTTGTACCCAACTATTTGTGTAATAATTATATTCGTAAAGATCCTTCAAAAAAGCAAAATCTGATCCTTCGCCTGTTCCAACAAACGCAGATGGTTCGTTTGACCAAGCGCATGCCCCAGATCGAGCTATGCCCGGAAACTGGGCCTTTAAAATCCATTGATCAGTTTGTGGATTATACATCCAAAAATCATTTCTTTTTGTGCCATCATCACCTGTTCCTATAAATCCTTTTCCTGCCAAGGTAAAAGCAATTGCTTGCCTTCTGGCTGTACCAGCAAAATCTGAAATTTGATCCCATGAATTTGACTGAACGTCATATACATAAAAATCTTTTAATACCCCAGATGCTCCTTCACCTGTTCCAATATATGCTTTACTTCCAATAACAAACGAAACCGCTTGTCTGCGAGGTGCGCCAATGAAGTCGGCCTTTTGAGACCAAGCTTCAGAAACGGGATCAAATTCCCATAAATCGTTCAGAAAAGGCACCGTTTGAGCTTG
>JBIKQS010000005.1:0-24039 GCA_044349575.1 Crocinitomicaceae bacterium | reverse complement strand
CCTTGTGCTCCAGCTGGCCCAGTAGCACCTGCTTGACCATTACAAATGTATTGACTTGAAGAAATTTCTGCAGCATCTAAAGTACCATTAGAATTAGTATCACTACCAATCTGAAGGAGTATTCCACCCGAAGCACAATTGACTCCTGCTGCCACAGTAGTCGTACTAGCTATTAAATTTGTTGCATTTGAACCCGCACACAGAGAATTCCAAGAAGTTAAGGTGGTAGAATAATACATCACACAATTGATATCTGTATCATAAACTAATAATCCATTTGCTGGACCAACTATTGCATTTCTTTGTAGTGTTGTCAATCGAGGCATCAACATTCCTTTTGTAATTGAGCTTACATCAAGTACACTCGTTGGGTCAGGTGTTGCTGGCGCATCTGAAATACTAACATTTTGTTGAGAAAATACAGAAATCGAAAAGCTTATAGCAAATAAAGAGAGTAAAACAAATTTCATTTATTTCAGTTTAATAGTTAGTTCACAGACGAAAAATGGTCATCACCGGTTGCTTTGTTAAAGCAATATATTTTATAAAATTACTGAATAATTTCAATTAATTTATTCCATTTCATTTAAACTAATAATTTCTTAATGGAGCTGAGAAAAAATATATGAATTATTCCTGAGTTTTGATTTGATTTTTACACTTGCATTTTCGCGAATAGATAACTTAGTATGGATTCTCTAATATGTCACAAGGAATATTTGTTTACATTTGTTCTAACTATGTTAACAATTAAGCAGGCTGAGTTTATTATTTCTTCAACAGACCATAAGAAAGGCCCGCAAGATGCAAGGCCAGAGTTTGCATTTATTGGAAGATCAAACGTTGGTAAATCTTCACTTATCAACATGCTGACCAATCAAAAGAAGTTAGCAAAAACCTCAGGAACACCAGGAAAAACAAGATTGATTAATCATTTTTTAATTAATGATTCGTGGTATTTAGTTGATTTACCGGGGTATGGCTATGCCAGAGCATCTAAAAAAGACATTCATAGTTGGGAGAAATTCATTGTTGAGTATTTATTGCAGCGTGACAATCTGGTAAATCTTTTTGTTCTTATAGATTCTCGCCTAGATCCTCAAAAAATAGATTTAGAATTTATTAATTGGTGTGGAGAAAAGAGAATTCCGTTTTCTATTGTTTTTACTAAACTTGATAAACTATCTGGTTCAGAGTTTTCAAGGAATTTATCTAAATACAAAAAGGAATTACAAAAAACGTGGCAAACAATCCCACCAGTATTTTCAACATCAAGTACTTCTAAACACGGAAGAGAAAGTATCTTAAATTATATTGAAGAAATAATTAAAGTTCTTTAATATAGAGAGTAGAAAGATCCATAGTTTCAATGGAGTTCACTGAAAAGTCACGAATTTTTAGGTTGTAAACAACAAATAAATCTTCAAAATAAACAGGTAGAATTATTGCCTCTTCCATGATATATTGGTTACATTGATTTAAATATTCATTGCGCTTTATATCGTTTTTTTCGACTAAATATGCTTCATATGCTCTGTCAAAATCTTTATTTAGGCAACTAATGTTTCCCCAAAAAGGGTTGATAAGAGAATGTTTCTGATAAAATATACTTACAAAACTTTCAGGGTCAGGATAATCAGCAATCCATCCCGATTTCCAAAAAATAGAGCTGCCATCCTTAATTGCCTCTTGTCTTTCCAGAAAGGAGCACAATTTAATTTCTACATCTATGCTTAAATTTTTCTTTAATTGTTCAGCGATATTTTTTGTCCAGAAATTGGTTGAGGTGCCAGAAAGGGTATTTACCCATAACGTTAAATGCGGAAAACCTTTACCCATGGGGTATCCTGCTTGTGCCAACAGTGATTTCGCTTTTTCAGGATTATAATCTACAAGATAACTAGAATCTGAAACATAGCCATCGATTTCAGGAATAATCCCATTAGTGGTAGGTATTCCTTCTCCCATTAAAATTTCATTTGTTACCTGCGTGATATCAACAGCACTAATGAAAGCTTTTCTAACTAAAACATCATTAAAGGGTTCTTGTGAAGTTGAAAAAGCGAGGTAATTTAACCGAGAACTTTTCCTTGAAAAGACCTTGTGCTTTATATTTTTGCCATTCTGCGCATCTTCAAGTGTGCCAAAAAGATTTGTCACATTTTCTGCAGGCACGTTTAAAATAATGTCGATTTGATTTTGTTGAAATGCCTTTAATTCACTGTTTTTATCTAAACCATATTTCATTTCAATTTGATTTAAAAAGGGCAGTTTATTTCCAAAGTTATCCTTTCTCCAATAATTATTATTTCTCTTCAAAGTTATCCCGTTATTATCCAATTTTTGAAGAATAAATGGCCCAGTTCCAACAGGATGAGTTAAAATATTTGTTCCATACTTTTTATAGGCATCCTCTGGAAAAACCCCTAATCCAGGATGAGATAAGATCTTTTCAAAGTTTGAATAAGGTTTTGTTAAGGCTATTGAAAATTTATATTTATCAAGGATTTTTAAACCTGTAAGTTCCTTGCTGGTTTTATTGTAATATTTTTCTGAACCAACAATTTTGGAAACAAGTAAATGCGAAAGGTGATTTAATGAAGATTTTGAACAAGCAAATTGAATAACGAATTCTATATCTTTTGCTGTCAATTCTCTGGGATTATCTTCAAAGCAAGCATCCTCATGAAAATAAATGCCTTTTCTTAAAACAAAGGTGTATACTAATCCATCGGTAGATTTCGCATAAGATTCAACCAAATGAGGAACTACTAATTGATTCGTATTATCTTCTCTAAATAAAGACTCATAGATTTGTGTATTTATACGCTGCGAATAAATATCTAATGAGTGCATTGGAAATAAGTAATTTACTTTTTCCAGTGACATAAATCGAAACGAACCTCCATAGGACTTACCTCCGAGTGCGGAAGAATTTTCAGGCATTGAGTTTTGCGAGCAAGAAGCAACCAAACAAATGAATAACAAATAGGTAATGCTTCTAATCATATTTGAAGTATTAACCGTTTTCTGCAACAACTTCTTTAACAACCTCAAAGTGTTGCTTCAATAAATTTTCAATTCCACCTTTCAATGTCGCTGTTGACGAAGGACAGCCTGAACAAGAACCTTTTAATACCACAGTAACTATACCATCATCAAAACCTCTATAGTCTATTGCTCCTCCATCGTTTTCCACCGCTGGTCGAACATATTCATCTAATAAATCACGAATAGCGTCATCTATTTCATGCGGAAGAAAATCCTTTCGGTTTTCATTAAACTCTTCAGAAACAGGAATTACAGGGGGCATTTGCACAATTACATCTTTCCCTTCAGCAATCCAAGTTTTAATAAATTCTCTCAATTCCATGGTTATGAAATCCCAAGGTACATTGTCTGTTTTTGTTATAGTAACAAAATTTGCAGCAATGAAGACGCCTTTGACGAAAGGAAATTTGAATAATTCTTCAGCTATTGGTGAATATCCTTTGGCATCAATTCCATTTTTAAATTCAACAGATTCACCTGAAACCAACAAATACTTGTTCGCTACAAACTTCATTGTTGTTGGATTTGGCGTCATCTCAGTATAAACTGTTACAGGAACTTGCATTTTATTGAATTTTAATCTTTAAGCAAATAAATTGAATTTAAAAAGTTAACCGAAAAATTACGCATCTATTTTGGCATATTTTGCATTTTTCTCAATAAATTCTCTTCTCGGTGGAACATCATCGCCCATCAACATAGAAAATATCTGATCACATTCTGCAGCATTCTCAATAGTTACCTGTCTAAGTGTTCTCTTTTCAGGATTCATGGTGGTTTCCCATAGTTGTTCAGCATTCATTTCTCCCAAACCTTTGTATCGTTGAACATTTACAGAAGATTCGTTTCCGCCACCCTTCAATTCTTGAATCAAGCGATCACGCATATCTTCATTCCATGCATAATCAGATTTTGTACCTTTCTTAACTTGGTACAATGGCGGAGTAGCAATATAAATGTATCCATTTTCAATTAACTCTTTCATGAAACGGAAGAAGAATGTTAAAATTAACGTTTCGATATGCGAACCATCCACGTCGGCATCACACATTATGATAATCTTGTGGTAGCGAAGTTTTTCTAAGTTTAAAGCTTTAGAATCTTCTTCCGTTCCAATTCTTACCCCAAGCGCCGTGTATATATTCTTGATTTCTTCGTTCTCAAAAATTTTATGTTGCATGGCTTTTTCAACGTTCAATATTTTTCCACGAAGTGGCATTATTGCTTGAAAATGGCGATCTCTTCCTTGTTTTGCTGTTCCACCTGCAGAATCTCCCTCGACAAAATAAATCTCACAAGCAGCAGGATCTTTCTCGGAACAATCAGCCAGTTTTCCTGGTAATCCAGAACCGGTCAAGACATTTTTACGCTGAACCATTTCGCGTGCTTTTCTCGCAGCATGTCGAGCACGAGCAGCAAGAATCACTTTCTCAACGATTAACTTAGCTTCAGCAGGGTGTTCTTCTAAATAGGCGGATAACATTTCAGACACGGCTTGACTAACTGGTGCGGTTACTTCGCGATTACCCAGTTTTGTTTTCGTTTGGCCTTCAAATTGAGGTTCTTGAACTTTAACTGAAACTACCGCTGTTAAACCTTCGCGAAAATCATCTCCATCAATTTCTATCTTTTCTTTAGCTAGTATTCCAGAATCAGTTGCATATTTTTTCAATGTATTGGTCAAACCACGACGAAAACCTGATAAATGTGTCCCTCCTTCATGCGTATTGATGTTATTTACATACGCTTGAATGTTTTCAGTATAAGAAGTGTTATACGTTAAAGCAACCTCAACTGGTATGTTTTCTCTTTCTCCTTCAAAATAGATAACATCGGAAATTAGCGCCTCTCTATTTCTATCTAAATATTGAGCAAACTCTTTTAACCCACCTTCTGAACGATACGTGGTCATTGGAGATTCTCCATTTTCATCTTGCACTCTTATATCTGTAAGAGTAATAGTGATTCCTTTATTTAAAAAGGCCAATTCACGCATTCTTGCAGCTAAAGTGTCAAAATTATATTCCGTTGATTCAAAAATTGTAGAATCCGGTTTAAAAGTAACCTCCGTTCCTGTTTCTTGAGATTCGCCGACAACTTTTACATCGTACAATGGCTTTCCAATGCTATATTCTTGTTGGAAAATCTTTCCTTCTCTTCGCACGGTTGCTTTTAATGCAATTGACAAAGCATTCACGCACGAAACACCAACACCATGAAGTCCCCCAGAAACCTTGTATGTATCCTTGTCAAATTTTCCTCCGGCATGAAGAACCGTCATTACTACTTCAAGTGCCGATTTCTTTTCTTTGGTATGCATAGCCGTTGGAATCCCACGACCATTATCTTTAACAGTAATTGAGTTGTCTTCGTTTATAAAAACATGAATTGTATCACAATGTCCGGCAAGGGCTTCATCTATGGAGTTATCTACCACCTCATAAACCAAGTGATGAAGACCTTTTACGCCAACATCTCCAATGTACATAGCCGGTCTTTTTCGAACCGCCTCTAACCCTTCTAAAACTTGAATATTATCCGCTGAATAATTACTTCTGTCAATTTCCTCTTCGCTCATAATTCTTTTCGTTCTTTTTTAAAAAATGATTACTTGCAAAGATAAGAAATGAGATGTGGCAAGTCAAATAAAACCTAGTTGTTTAGCTGTTAATTATTAACAACATTTCAACCTTTAATCATTTTTTGTTAACTCGTTGTCACGAAATGCAGAAGGCATCATTCCCGGAATAATTTTCAAGAAAATAGGCAACAATAATGTACCTCCTGGGATTAAAAAAATAGCAAGTGAGGGCATAGATCGCATTATATCCATTAGCTGATTTTTCACGACTTCTTTTTCTTCTTTTGTTAAATCCTTTTGGGTTGATTTGGCAAGTAAAACCATAAGTTCTTTACTCTGTTGAATCTCGAGAATAAGCTTGTCTTTGTTTCTCAATAGAATTTTACCCCACCGTTTTGAGAGATTAGAAAATAGTATTTCTGTTGTAGTTCCGAGGTAGGGTATTGCCTTAGAATTTTCTAAAAGAAAAGCAGTATTGAACGCTAGTGCAATTTCAGCTAATTCATTGGGTACACCCAAAGAATCACAAAAGCTCATAAGGTAAGATTTTTCTTCGTTGCTAACTTCAGTCTTACAAGCAATAATAAAAGCAGAGAAATAAACTAAATAATTTTTGAATTCATTTGATTTAGGGATAAGTTGATTTAAATTAGGGGTGTAATTTGACTGTTGGTATTTGATTTCTAATTCAACCACTATTTCTTTATCTAGTCGGGCACTTGCAATAAAAAAACTAAATAATTTCTCTTCTATTTCAGTTAATTCTTTATCTGAATGAGCAGCGGCTACGAAGCAATCAAGAACTATTTCGGTTAAATCTTGAATGGGTCTATTTTTGCCCGTTTGTAAAAACTCTTGAAATAGAAGCACATCGATAAAAACAAAAGCGTTGTTTAGTGTATTTAACCAAATTCTCGTTTCTAGTATGCGTTTATCTAGCTCTAAGCATTCTTCAATGGCAGACTCAATCGAGGAAATAGCAGACTCTTTTTTAAAAATTGACAAAAAATCAAAAGAACTAGTAGGTTTTTTAGAAGAAAAGAAAGCAGTTAAATCAGAAATAAATTGATTTTTTTCAAATTGAAATCCCTTGTGTTTCCAATGAGTCCACACTAAAGTTTCTAAAAATAAATTTTTTAATTTATCCTTTGGGGTCCAATTAAGCTGTAAATCTTCCGAAATAAAAATGGGATCAATGGCAACACCATAAATCAAACCCGAATCTCGAGAAATATCAAGTAATGTTGAATTGCTATTTTCGACTAATTGAATTTGATTTTTTTCAACTAATTCAAGGTATTTTTCAATCCAGCCTGATGCTCCAGGATAGTACACGTACTTATTTTAATGTGTAACGAATGGCAAATCCACCGCCCCATTGAAAACCAAAACTTGGCACAACTTCAATACTCGGTCCCGAATCCAGGGCAATATTTATAGGAAGATCTTGAAAGGTATATTCAATTCCGATTAAGCCTGTTCCCATTAAAAAAAGACCATCTGATGTGTTGTTATTCGTATTCGCAAATCCTATACTTGGACCTACGCCAACATACCAATTCAATCCATCAGTTGGAAGGGATTTGTTTATCTCATAGAGTCCTTGTAACCAAAGAAAATTGGCACTACCACCAATACTTCCTTCTATTGCGTTGGATCCACTGATGTAGTGTTTGACATTTAAAGAGCCGAAACCGGGATATCCTCCTTTTAAACCTACGGCAGTTTTATAGGACTGTGAAAATGAAATTGTAGAAACAAATACAAAGGTCAGCAATACTAATCTTCTCATAGTTTTATTTTTTACTCAAAATTACAGTTTACCTGCCAAGGTAAAAGCTTTTTGTTTTACAAAAAATACACCTCCATCTGTTGAAAACACTTCAAATACCAGAACGTAAACTCCTATGCTTGCTTTAACTTGCTGATCAGTAGTCCCATCCCATGTGAAGGTGCCTGACGAACCTAATAATTCATTGGTGAAAATGGTTCGAACCAGACGTCCTCTATCGTCATAAATTTGAGCTTTACCCAGCATCCCAGGACTTGTTAAATTATACGTGATTTGAAGAATATCTTGATAACCGTCAATATCAGGAGAGAAAATATCGTCGCTAAAAGTCAATTCTCCATTTGAAACTGCTGGTCGATATTGTGAATTTATTCTGCCAGGAGTAGCAAAACCCACATCTTCTGCTGCAGAATGCCAATTGAACTCACTATTTGAATTCCCATTTGGATCAATTCGTTCTAAGGAAACGCCATCGGTATCATCCAATAAGTCAAAATGCCAAGCATCCAAATACGATACTTTATCTATGATTTCAGAATTATAGATTAAATAAACTGACCCGGAATCATTATTATAACTTGGTAGTTCGCTGAATAAAAACTTTCCTGGAATTGAAAACGCATAATTTTGCTTGACAAAAGTAGAATCTTTTCCTAACACAACATAGTCATTAGGTTGGAGCAAATAATTCGACATGATCGTTTTGAAATTATCGATTGTATCATTATCGTAATTTGCCAATTGCCAATCTTTTAAGTTGATGACTTTATCTGAATTATTGTACAACTCAATCCAGTCTTGACCACCGGTTAACGGGTTTTGCAGAATTTCATTAACAACTACATCGCCTTCTTGAGGTGATTCGGGTAGTATAAATGTACCGTTTCGAACCGCAGTATTTAACCAACAGTCTGAAATAGCGTTCAGGTTGTAAGAGTATAATTGCGACCCTATCAACGTCTCATTAAATTGAAGCGTCATTGTTTTTGGATGGCTTCCTTGAATAAATTTGTTTTGAATGGTTAAATTGGGGTTAAATGAAAGCAAAGCATTGGCTAAAGATGTTGAATCCATTCCCTCATCAAATTGTAACTCTAAAAAATTTGGAGCTAATGCTAAAGCAAGAGTTATATTTGGTGCGGTTGTATCAGGAATTGTACTAAAAACAGAATTTACATTTCCGGGAGTTCCTCCTAAAATCCACGTTGATGCAATCCAATTGTCGCCATCTGAACATGGATCATTTGGATTTATTAATTCGAGTGAGTAACCGCCACTTTTTTTAATATCATCCCTATACCACTCATCTGTGTAAGTTAGTTTGTCAATTATTTGACCAAAATTATCTTTTAAAACTACATCATCGCCTGCATTATTTAAACTAGGAAAGCTAGTTACTCCAACAGCTGAGGTGGATACAAACAATGGGATATTAGCAGTAGCTGTAAGTACTTTGTATTCTCCTGGCAGCAGCCAACTATTGGCAATTGTACCATCGGATGATGCATCTCCAATTTTCCATCCATTTAAATTGAAGATTTTACTGCTTGAATTATAAATCTCAATAAATTCAACTTCAGGCAATCCTATAACAGGTGATGGATCTGGAAAAAATTCGTTGATAATTACATCCCCAGGTTGAACAGAGTCAGCGATTAAATATTGAAATGTTGTACTTTGATTACCGGATACATTATTCGATATGTCTGATATATTGTTTGTACTTATCGTATAGGTGGTTCCATTGGTTAACGCGGTTGCCGTCGTTAGATGAACCAATGATGTATTTAATGGGTCAAGTGTAGCTGAAGAAACTGAAATGCTTGGATTGAGTGAGAAATTAAGTACATTTTGGGCACTTGTTTGATTTAAAGACTCATTGAAATAAACATCAACTTGATTGGAGCTTACAGCTATTGCCGTATCTAAAATTGGAGGTTGGCTGTCTATGATTTCATCTCCAATATATATGTCGTCGTAGAAAAATTTATTGGCATTGCTTGAGGTATAAACATTTAAAATCCCGAAATAAGTCCCTGTCAATAAACTAGGGTCAGAGGCAGTGCCTTGTAAAATAAAATTTTGAGCGCCTGTTAAATCTGCAAACAAACTCCAATTTCCTGTTCCATATTGTATAACCTTAATGTTTACAGTAAAACTATTAGAAATTTGCCCATCGATTCCTGCGCACAATTGCGTTGAAATACCCCCCTCAAGTTTATATAATCGAATGGCATCAAAGGCGTTGGCTTCTCCAAATTGAAGATAATAGCCATTTTGAACTAAGTTAAGATCGGAGTTATCGGCAGTTAAATACACTCTTCCAAAATTACTTGAAGATGGAGAAAATGTTTGTTTTACCCATATGCGCCATTCTTTATTGTTCAAGCCAGTTAAATTGTGGGGTATTGCAAGATAAGAGGTAGCCGCAACCGTATTATTCAATTGTAATTGCTGGCTTGAGTTAACAATAAAATCAGAGGATGTACCAGTCCAAGTTGGATTAGTAGTGAAGTTGCCATCTGAAAAATCATCTACAACTTGCCCCGATAATTTTGCGGATACAAGTAAGAAAAAAAGCAAGTAAAGTCTATGAATCATAGTGTTTCAAATATACAAACAAACTTTCATCTATCAACAATGGGTTGTAAATGTTAATGGATTAGTAATTTCTTTTTAACACGATGAATTACTCTAAATGAAAAAAACCGCCTTGTGAGCGGTTTCAATACTATTAGTGATAATTGACTATGCTTCCGTTACTTCCAATGGAGTTACAGAAACAAATGAACGATTATCTTTCTTTTTTCTAAATTCAACTACTCCGTCAACAAGTGCAAATAATGTGTGATCTTTTCCGATTCCTACATTATTACCTGGGTGATGAGTTGTTCCTCTTTGACGAACAATAATATTTCCTGCAATCGCAGCTTGTCCACCAAATATTTTTACACCTAAGCGTTTGCTGTGTGACTCTCGTCCGTTTTTAGAACTACCGACTCCTTTCTTATGTGCCATGATTTAAACTTTTAATTAATTTACTTTAATGTCTTTAATCGTAATACTGGTAAATGATTGGCGATGACCATTTTTCTTTTTGTACCCTTTACGACGTTTTTTCTTGAAAATAATTACTTTGTCACCTTTCACGTGATCATTCACTTCTGCAGAAACTACTGCTCCTGCTATAGCCGGGGCGCCAACTTGGATTTTTCCATCATTATCAACTAACAAAACGCGGTCAAAAGAAACTTTTGCTCCACTTTCTGCTGCTAAACGATGTACAAAAATCTTTTGATCTTTTTGCACTTTAAACTGCTGCCCTGCTATCTCTACAATTGCGTACATATAGCTAAATTTTAAATTAATTTTCCCAAAACGGGGATGCAAAGATACAATAAATTACTAAATCTCCAAGAGTTTCAGTTAACTTTCAATGTAAATTTTACAAATTCAAGCAATCCAAACACCATCCCTCTTTCTCGTCTACTTTAACATTATACCAGATTCCCCATTCAGAACCTTTCTTTTGCAGGTTTCCAATTTCAAGTAATTCTACTTTTGACTTTACATCCTTATTGATTTCAATCAATTTAGAGCTTAAGTCAGGAGATTCATACAATTTCATTTCTTTAGTCTTGAATGATATTTTTGAACTTGATTTAGAGTAATTTTTACCATTGAATTTCAGTTTTGTTGAATCTTTTGACAACTCCATCTTGAAATTTTTAGTTGATTTACACATGGTTTGGGAAGGATCACTGCCGCCACAATTATCAAAAAATGAACCTTTTCCGGAAAACTTTAGCTCATCTGCCTCTCCATCTAGGAAATCAAAAAGAGCATATTCATCTTCACAGTTTGTATGAATTGCTTTCACCACTCCTGATTTTACGCAAACAATAATTTTACTTTGACATGGCTGATCGAATACAACGCCACTTGAGGAAAAAACTTGGATAAATGCTTTTTCAGGTTCTTTTACCGAATTTTGGCTTGAAGTATCAACACCTTTTTTCAATTCATTTTTTGAGGCAATGTTATCTTCATTTTTAGTTCCTTTATCTCCTCCACATGCTGAGATAAGTATTACAACCAAGACGAATGAAAATAGGTAAAACAGGGATTTTTTCATTTTGAATAAGTTAATTTGAAATACGAAAATACTTTATTAAATAGGAGATTTATTGAAAAATTAAAATAATCGCTAAAAATAGTGGATTCCTATCTTTTTTTCTGACGTTACCCGAGACTTTTTGAATAATTTAGCTGCCACAAATATGGATTTAAAAAACTTTTTAGATTTTTTTCGAGCTTATAAACCAATTGAACATACTGCTAAAGCTTTAGCGGATAAAGATGCTCGTATTAATTGGAAAGGATTGGTAGGGTCGTCTAGAAGTATTTGTGCCGCAGCCACTTCTGATCAAGTGCCTGGAAATCATATTTATATCTTGTCTGATAAGGAAGAAGCTGCTTATTTCTTAAATGATCTACAAGGTCTTTATCCTGAAAATAAACGCATTTTGTTTTACCCAGCTTCATATCGTGTACCTTATCAAATTGAGGAAACAGATAATGCGAATGTGGTAGCCCGTGCAGAGGCATTGGAACGAATTAGTCAAGGATCGAATGCATGGATAATTACCTATCCGCAAGCATTGTTTGAAAAGATTCCTACAAAGAAAAAGTTGATTGAAAACACGATGAAAATCCAAAATGGGAGTTCGTATTCCATTGATTTTTTGAATGACCTATTACTTGAATATCATTTTGAACGTGTTGATTTTGTTTATGAACCCGGGCAATTCTCCATTAGAGGAGGAATTGTTGACGTTTTTTCTTATGCGAATGATTTTCCTTTTCGCATTGAGTTTTTTGGCGATGAAGTAGATTCTATTCGAACCTTTGATCCTGCAACTCAGTTGTCTGAGAAAAAACACGACTATTTTTTTATTGTTCCAAATATTCAAGGAACTTTAATTCAAGAAGGAGTCACCTCATTTTTTGAATTCATTGGAAGTGACGCTACTTTATGGTTTAGTAACGTTGAACTATTTAAAGATGTTTTACAACGAGAATACGATAAAGCGGTCGAAATTCACACTAATTTGAATTCAACTGTAAGTCGGGCTCTTCCTTCAGAATTGTACCTTCATCCATCTGACACTACTAAAGAAATTGTCAATTTCAGAATTATTGAATGGGGTACACAAACTTATTTCAAGGCAAAAGAAATCATTGAGTTTGATTTTCTGCCACAACCAAGTTTTAATAAGAATTTTGATTTGCTTGCCACTGATTTTCTTCAACGGTCAAAATTGGGTAATACGAATTTAATTTTTTCCAATCAACCGAAGCAAATTGAACGTTTGCATCAGATTTTTACGGATGTCAACCAGGATGTTGAATTTATCTCGATGAATTTGTCATTGCATGAAGGATTTATTGCGCCATTCCTAAAACTAGTTTGCTACACGGATCATCAAATTTTTGAACGCTACCATAGATTTCGTTTAAAAGAAGGATTTCAACAAGCAAAACAAGCATTAACGCTGAAGGAAATTTATAATTTACAAAAAGGCGATTATGTAACGCATATCGATCACGGAATAGGTCAATTCTCCGGATTGGAAACAATTGATGTGAATGGCAAACCGCAGGAAGCAATTCGATTGGTATATAAGGATGGGGATGTTTTATACGTTGGAATCCACTCGCTTCATCGTATTTCCAAATTCACTGGGAAAGAAGGAACGGTTCCGAAAATGAATAAATTGGGAACACAAGCGTGGACAACGTTAAAAAACAAAACGAAGAAGAAAATCAAAGAGCTTGCTTTTGATTTAATTCAACTTTATGCTAGAAGAAAAAGCCAACCTGGATTTGCGTTTTCACCGGATTCATACCTTCAAAATGAACTAGAGGTTTCCTTTATGTATGAAGACACCCCTGACCAAGCTAAAGCTACTGCTGCTTTTAAACAAGATATGGAGTCTGCTACACCTATGGATCGATTGGTATGTGGTGATGTTGGTTTTGGAAAAACGGAAATAGCCATTCGGGCAGCCTTTAAAGCAGTGGCTGATTCGAAGCAAGTCGCTGTATTGGTTCCTACAACGATTCTATCAATGCAACATTTTCGAAGTTTTAAAGAACGTTTGAAAGATTTCCCATGTACGGTGGATTATATAAATCGGTTCAAATCAACCAAACAGACTACTGAGACCTTGAAAAAGGTTGCTAATGGTGAAGTTGACATCCTAATTGGAACACACGCCTTAGCTGCCGATCGCGTAAAGTTTAAAGATTTGGGGTTAATGATTATTGATGAAGAACAAAAATTTGGTGTTTCTGTGAAGGATAAACTAAAAACTCTTCGTGCAACGGTCGATACACTAACACTTACAGCAACGCCAATTCCCCGCACCTTGCAATTTTCTTTAATGGGAGCCCGAGACTTGAGTATAATAAATACGCCTCCACCAAATCGCCAGTCGGTATTAACTGAAATTATATCGTTCAATGAAGAAGCCATTCGCGATGCTATTTCCTACGAAGTGAGTCGAGGAGGCCAAGTATTTTTTGTCAACAATCGGTTGGCAAATCTTAAAGAAATTGCGGGTATGATTCAACGTCTTTGCCCTGGGATTCGAATTGGAATTGGACACGGACAAATGGATGGCAAGGACTTAGAAAAAGTGATGATGGATTTTATTGATGGATCGTATGATGTATTGATTGCCACAACAATTATTGAATCAGGTATTGATATTTCTAATGCGAATACAATCATTATTAATGACGCGCATCAATTTGGACTAAGTGATTTGCATCAATTACGAGGGAGAGTAGGGCGGAGCAATAAAAAAGCTTTTTGTTATTTAATTTCCCCAAAATTCAGCATTTTGACTTCAGAGGCACGAAAGCGATTAGAAGCATTAGTTCAATTCTCTGACTTAGGTTCGGGTTTCAATATTGCCATGAAGGATTTGGATATTAGGGGTGCTGGAAACTTGTTGGGGGGTGAACAGAGCGGTTTCATTTCTGAAATTGGATTTGAAATGTATCAAAAAATATTGAATGAGGCGATGCAGGAGTTGCGTGAGAATGAATTCAAAGATTTATTTGACGAACGCGAAACAGACAGTTTTCAGAATTATGTGAATGATTGTGTGTTTGAAACGGATCAGGAAGTCCGTATTCCAGATGATTACGTGAATAATGTTGCTGAGAGATTGAGTTTATATCAAGAGTTAGACAACCTGAAATCTGAAGAAGAACTCGCTCAATTTTCCGTGAGACTACTAGATCGTTTTGGCACACTGCCAAGAGAGGTAAAGGAATTGCTTATTTCATTCCAGTTGCGTTGGTTGGCTCAGGAATTAGGTATGGAGCGAATTGTCATAAAATCTCAGAAGTTAGTGGGGTATTTTATTGCTAACCCACAGTCCACTTTTTACGAAACTGAAGTGTTTATGAATTTATTGAATACAATTCAAACTAATCCTCATGGTTATCGCTTAGTACAACAAAATGAAAAGTTAAGACTGGTTATTGAACCCGTTATTCACATTAAGGATGCCATGGAAAAGATGAGTAAACTTAAGGTTTAGACACCAAGTATTCTGTTTTTTAAGTAAATTAACGAGTACAAAATGAAAAGGTAAAATTTTTATTTCACATTAATCATTGCATTTGCTCCTTCAATCCATTTATCCGGGCCACCAGCCACATAACCTGTTTTTCCAAGTGATGTTAAATCGTATTTTTCCTTCTCAGTTTTTTTGGCATTTACAAAAAATACGGTTGGATATCCTTGAACGGAAAACGTTTGCTGTAGTTGACTGTTTTGTTGTTTGATAGCATCCGTTTGAGGCTTGCTTTTTGGATAATCCAACTCAACCAAAACAACATTATCTTTGGCCCATTTCGTAAATGTTTCTGTTAAGAAAACTTCTTTTTGAAGTCTGATACACCAACCACACCAATCGCTACCTGTAAAAAATAACATCATTGGTTTATTCTCTTTTTGAGAAATAGCAATGGCTTTATTCATATCTGTATGCCATTCCAATCCTTCATTCGAATTTCTGGAAGCATTTTCTTTTTGAGCGCCGCAAGAAATGGCTAGAAAAAGAAGAGGTATTGCGAGAAAAATCTTCATGTCTTACTATTTTCTTTTTTGAATATATTCTTTTTCTAATTTTAGCAATTCAACTATAACATCTTTAGTTATATTATTGTTTTCGGATGAATACAGTAAACCAGAGGTTGTTTGTTCATTTGAATTAAAAACATAATCTATTTTCTTTTGATCAGCAACTTTTTTTACTGCATTTTTAACTAATTCAAATATTGGCTCCTGTAATTTTTGAGCTTCAAGTTGCAATTCAGACTCCATTTCTTGCATAATTAATTGAAGGTTCTCATATTTTAGTTGTAACTCAGATTGTTTAGCCTTCTTCATTGTTGGTGAGAGATTTGCCAAATTAGCTTCTAATTTTTGTTGTTCATCCTGAAAATCTTTAATTAATGTTTCTTTTTCATTTTGTTTTTGTTTTTGTAAATTAAGTAATTGATTATCAACCTCTTTCAAGATAGTTAGAGTGTCTAATAAATCTTGAGAGTTTACATGTGCAATTTTTGATTGTGCAATACTTAAATTTGTCACGAATAATAAAGCTACGATTGAAAGTGTTTTTTTCATTTTTTATTTTTTATTTAATTGATATACCCATTTCTTTTAAAACATCATTACTTAAGTCAAACTTTGTCTCTGCATAAACCAAATTGCTTTGATTTGATTTATCAAAAACAAAAGAATATCCTTTTTTTTGAGCTACTTTTTGCATAGCTTCAAAAACTTTGTCTTGAATGGGTTTGATTAATTCCTGTCTTTTTTGAAAATAATCTCCATTCACTCCAAAGTGCGAAGTCTGCACTTTCACAGCATCTTGTTCAAGTTTTTTTATCTCCTCAGAACGTTTGTTCTTTTCTTCTTCTGGAAGTAAAACTTCTTCTTTGGCAAAATTATCCTTTTTTGTTTTAAGAGTTTCATACAACTCATCAATTTCTTTTGTCCATCGATCTGCTAATTTATCCAATTTCTCTTTTGAATCTTGGTATTCAGGCATTTTTTTCAAAATGTAATCTGAATCAATATACGCATATTTTTGTCCAATGGCAAAGTATGTGCCAAACATAACGAACAAAAACATAAACCATTTTCCAGTTTTCATATTTCAACTATTTAAATCTATAATTCACCTAAATTCATTCCAATTGTGAATGTTAGCTTAGGATAAAACCCTTTCGTACTTATTGAAGAATCGGATGCTTTACCAAATCCTTCAGACCAATAATCCAATTTATCAAACCCTAAACCATAATCTAAACCAAGCATTCCGAACATAGGTAAGAATACCCGAATACCAACGCCTGCTGTTTTCTTAACATTAAATGGATTAAACTTTTGGAAATTAGGAAATGTATTACCGGCCTCAGCAAAAACCATTGCATAAAAAGTTGCTGATGGATTTAAAGATATTGGATATCGCAATTCCAACGTATATTTCGCAATGATTGGATCTCCACCAAAACTTGATATTGTTTGATCTTCATATCCTCTCAATGCAATGATTTCTCGACCACCAATTTGCCCAATTCCTGTTAAACCGCTTCCTCCCATTGTAAACCTATCAAAAGGTGTGATTCCTTTAGATTTATTGTAAGCCCCCATGAATCCAAATCCAAATCGAGGCATAAGGACTAGTTTTTTGTCGGGTGATAGTGGCAAATACCATTCACCTGTAAATTTAACTTTAAAATATTCAAGGTACTTGTAGCGTTCTTGGGAGGATGAATTTGTGTAGTCTTTATCTTCAAACAATGAATACGGTAAGCTTCCTTTCAATGATAAGTTAAAATTAGAGCCACTTTGTGGATAAATTGGTGCGCTCACTGAACTTCTCTGAATAGTATATTTGAATGCGATATCATTTGCATATCCTTTTGTTAAATTGGGGAATACGTTGTAATTCAATACATCGTAGTATTGATAACTAAGTTCGTAGGAGTTCGTGAAATAATCATCTGGCCATTTCAATCTTTTTTGAACAGACAAACCTGTTCCAGATATTCCCACCCCGGAATAAGAAGGGTTACTTCTTAAAAATCTACCGTTAGAAATAGCAGTGTGATTGATCCAATAGGACAAAGAGGTTGGTTTTTTACCACCTAGCCACGGTTCAGTAAATGAAAAGGTATAACTCTGAAAAAATGAACCGTTTGATTGTGCTCTAATGGATAATCTCTGCCCATCTCCACCCGGTAGAGGTGACCAAGCTTCTTTTTTGAAGAATTTTTTTGTGGAAAAATTATTGAAAGTCAATCCCAATGTGCCGATAATTCGAGGTCCTGTATTGGCACCCGCTCCACCATATCCTCCTGAAAGCTCAATTTGGTCTGAAGATTTTTCTTCAACTACATATTCAATATCTACTGTCCCTTTTTCAGGATTTGGCATTGGATTTACTTGAAATGCTTGATCGTTGAAAAAACCTAATTGAGATAATTCTCGCTGTGTCCGCATGATGTCCGCCTTATTAAATAAGTCACCTGGCTTGGTTCTTATTTCTCTAATGATGACATAATCACTTGTTTTTGTATTTCCTCGAACGGTAATTGTTCCATTACGAGCCTCCTTACCTTCTATTATTCTGATTTGATAATTGATTTGATTATTGGTAACATTCGTTTCAACCGGAAAAACATTAAAGAATAAAAAACCTCGATCCATATAGAGTGATGAAATGTCTCTTCCTTCAGGACTACCATTTAAACGCGTTTGTAGCAAGGTTTTATTGTACAAATCCCCTTTCTTAATTCCTAAGACGGTGTCAAGGTAAGTGGATCTGTATTTAGTGTTTCCAAGCCACTCAATATCACCAAAATAGTATTTAGAACCTTCGTTTATTTTGATGTGAATGATTAAGTTTTTACTGTCTAATTTATAAACCGTATCATGCGCTATTTCCGCATCTCGAAGTCCAACTTTGTTGAATTTTGCCAACAACAATTCCTTGTCTTTATCAAATGATGATTGGGTATATTTTGATCGGTTAAACAAAGTGAGAATACCACGCTGTTTTGTATCTTTCATCGCCCATTTAAGCTTCCAATCTGGAATAGCAGAATTACCATCAATGATGATTTTTTTGATTCCAATCTTCAATCCCTTTTTAATGTTTATTCGAAAAAGTTCTGCGTTATTAATTAAGGTGTCTTTTTCTCGAGCAATTGTAACATCTACACCATAAAATCCTTTTTCTCGAAAATAACCTCTAATTTTATTATTTGTCTGGAAAACAAGATTTTCGGTAATGGTTTTTCCTGAAAATAAGGTAATTTCTTCTCGAATTTTATCTGCGTCTCGGCGATTAATTCCGGTGAACATAAAACGAGAAAGTTTTGGTCTTGGCGCGAGTTTTATAACGAGGTATACCACCCCTGCAAGTTCTTTTTCAACTTCAATTTGAATATCTGAAAAAATCTCTTCTTTCCAAAGGTTTTTGATAGCATTTGTAATCGGTTCGCCCGGTATTTTTATCTTCTCTCCAACTCTTAGACCTGAAATTAATCGAATTCCTTGGTGATCAAAATTGTCTGCACCCTGAATTCGAATAGCACCAATTTCATATTCTTGTGGATTGATAAAATCAAAACGAGAATTCGTGTCACCTATTGTAAGGAATTTCTGCGAGAATCCCGTAGCTATCGAAGCGATACAAATACCTATTAGAATTATTTTTCTCATTCTCATTCTTGTATTTGTTCAGAAACCAACCCAAATCTTCGTTCACGATTTTGATAATCCAACAAGGCTTGCATAAAATGTTCGCGTCTAAATTCAGGCCAATATACATTTGTGAAATGAAATTCCGTGTAAGCAATTTGCCACAACAGAAAATTGCTAATTCTATTTTCACCACTGGTTCTAATAAGCAACTCAGGATCTGGAATATCCTTTGTTGATAAAAATCGTTCAAATATCTCTTCGTTTATTTCAGTAGCCTTGAGTTGATGATTTTCAATTTCTTGAGCTATTTCTTTTAAGGCGCGAATAATTTCCCATCGCGCACTATAATTTAATGCTAAAATTAACGTTAGCGACTTGTTGTTTTTTGTTTTTTCTTTCGCCCACATCAGACTTTTTTGACAGTCTTCAGGTAATTTGGATTCATCACCTATCGTAATCAAACGAATGTTGTTTTCGTCAAGTTCATCTACTTCATTTGCGATAGACTGAACCAATAAATCCATTAGAGCATCTACCTCTTCTTTTGGACGGTTCCAGTTTTCTGTAGAAAAAGCATAAAGAGTAAGGTATTCTACGCCAAATTCCCGAGCAGATTTAATAGTCGATCGAACTGATTCAACTCCTGATGCATGTCCGAACAAACGGTCTTGACCTTGTTGCTTTGCCCATCGACCATTACCATCCATAATGACAGCTATGTGTCTAGGAATGTTATTTTTATCAATGTGCTCTTCTCTACTCATGAATTGTTAAACGATACGAATTATGTTTTCGTATTATTGGACTGCGAATTTAGTGAATTTAAACGTTTTATTAAAATGTAAAATTAGAATATGGTTTAATTAGTTTACTTCAAGAACCTCCTGACAGTTTTGTTTAATTTTATCGGCAATGCTATCTGTAGGTAAATCATTATCATCCACTCCAAATGGATCCTCAATTTCCTCGGCTAAAACTTCCATACTTACCAATGCATAAAACACAAACGTAGAAATGAAAGCAGACCAATATCCGAAAATATTAACGAATGCCAATGGCATCGAAACCACGTAAATAAAAATAAATTTTTTAATAAACATGCTGTAAGAAAATGGAATGGGGGTAGCTTTAATTCTTTCACAAGCACCAATTCCGTCAATTAGAGAATTTATATTTTTACTCAACACCAAATAATCCTCATTGGTAATTCGCAACTCCTTTTTAATCAATTCAATTTTTTGAGTAATAAGTTGCATTACATAGACTGGTATGTGACTTTTTGAGGCGAATTTTATCATTTCTTCATCAGTTAGTTCCAATAAAGCCAAATCAGCACCTCGTCTTAAATGTTCCTTACTTGCGAATGCAAAATTTGGAATCATCCGTGCAAAAAATACGCGTTCATCAGGGGTTAATTGAAAACTAGAAAGTTTGACGGATAGATTTCTGCTATCATTGATTAATTGTCCCCAAATTTTTCGACCCTCCCACCAACGGTCATAGGCTGTATTAGTGCGAAATACAAGTAATAAGGATATTACGAAACCAAGGAGGGAATACACTGATATTAAGCTGTTTAATGCTTGGGCTTGTGGAAAAAAAGTGATTTCAAGAAAAGTAATTATTGTAGAAAGTAAAGCGATGTAAATTAACTCTTTCCATAACATTCGAAAAGTGTCACTCTTTTTAAGAGCAAAAATGAGTTTAATCCAGTTTTTAGGATCGTAAGT
Source organism: Crocinitomicaceae bacterium (assembly GCA_044349575.1). Classification (GTDB taxonomy): domain Bacteria; phylum Bacteroidota; class Bacteroidia; order Flavobacteriales_D; family Crocinitomicaceae; genus UBA952. Next base: position 3,085 of record JBIKQS010000005.1, on the reverse strand, counting down.
AATCATTATTGTATTTAATCTTTCTTCAAATTTACATTAAATAAGGCCTAAAAATTTAAAGGTTAACTTTTTTTATTAATTTCGGCAAAAACTGACTTTAGATGGAAATTACTCCCGAAATCCAAGCCAAATTAGAACTGTTAAGTAACAAATATGAGGCACTTGGTCAAGACTTAAATTCTTATCTGGATGGTCTATTACATGCTGACGTTACTAAATACTGGGATTATATAGAACTTGATACATTGTTAAGTATTCAGAAACCGAAAACATCATATCCGGATGAGGTAGTTTTTATTATCTATCATCAGATTACGGAGTTGTACTTTAAATTAGCTTTGAGAGAATTTGAACAAATCGGTAACCAATCAACGATTGAAAAAGCGTTTTTTACAGATAGAGTTGGGAGAATTAATCGTTATTTTGAAGCATTGATCAATAGTTTTGAAATTATGGTCAATGGCATGGAGCAAAAGCAATTTCTGAAGTTTCGCATGTCGCTTTTGCCTGCAAGTGGTTTTCAATCAGCGCAATACCGATTGATTGAGATTTATTCGACAGACTTCATTAATTTGGTTCACAAGGATGTACGTGAGCAAATGATGGGGGAGACAGATATTGAGAAATTATTTGAGCATATTTATTGGAAAGAGGGAGCAACAGAAGTCAATACGGGTAAAAAGACCTTAACATTAACCCAATTTGAGGAGCGATATAAAGATGAATTCATTCGATTAGGAAAGAATTGCATTGATAAAAATTTATGGAAGGTATTTTCCAAGCTTTCAGAGGCTGATCAACGGGATCAACAGGTAATTGATATTTTAAAACAACACGATATCAATGTTAATATTAATTGGCCTTTGGCGCACTATAAATCAGCAGTACGTTATTTAGCAAAGGATACAACGGACATTGCAGCAACAGGAGGTACTAACTGGCAAAAATATTTACCACCGCGTTTTCAGAAACGAATTTTCTTCCCTAAGCTTTGGTCTGACCAAGAAAAGGATAACTGGGGTAAAGGTTGGGTTGAAACTGTTCTAAATGAATAAACGTGGCAGATTTACCACTGATTTCTGTTTGTATTCCTGTTTATAACTCTGATGCAAATTCTTTGGTAAAAAGTCTTGCAGAACAGCTTGTTTTCCTCGAAAATAAAGTTGAGGTTATCGTAATTGATGATTGTTCACATGCTGAATGGAAAAGAAAGAACGAGGACATAAGTAGATTTTGTAGATACATCGTGTTGGATGAAAACATTGGACGTTCTAAAATTCGAAATCTATTCTTAAAGTTTGCTAAAGGAGATTTTCTTCTTTTTATTGATGGAGACTCTGAAATTATCTCTAAAAGCTATTTAGCAGATTACCTTGAGTTTATTGAAAAAAGCAATCCTGATATCCTCGTTGGTGGTAGTATATATCAGAATGAAAAACCCAAACGATCGCATTTATTGCGTTGGAAATACAGTATTTACCGAGAAAGTAAATCTGCAACTAAGCGAGAAACAAGTAATTCAGGGTTTAAAACCAATAATTTTTTAATAGAAAAAAAACTTTTTTCATCCGCTCCTTTTAATGAGGAACTCAAGGGCTACGGACACGAGGATACGCTTTTTGGAATTCAGTTGCTTCAAAAAAAATGCAACATACAACATCTCGAAAACCCCGTTTTGAACAAACATCTCGATTCAAATAGTGTTTTTTTGAGAAAAACGGAAAATGCTATTCTGAATTTGCTTCAGATATATGCCATGCGCGACCAATATCCGGAAATTAGAGATATTAAGCTTATTTGTTTTTACGAAAAAATCACTCAACAAAAATTACGTAAAATCGTTTTACTCTTATTCCAATTGTTTCGTCCTTTCGTCGTGTTTTTCCTTCGAAATGGATTTTTTACCCTTTGGATGTTTGATTTTTACAAATTGGGATTGTTTATTCGTAAAATAAAATCGTAAATTAGCCACTTACATTTAAAAAGTATGAAATCATTTTTGTTTTTGCTGTTTTGTATCTTTTCAGGACTTACATTTAGTCAGCTTACTCCTTTATCTATTGGGAAAAACGCACCAATGGCAGATCATCGAATGCCTTCAACTTCTGATGAAATGCTTTCCTTAAATACTCTGAAACAAGAGGGTTTAATCGTGATTTTTACTTCCAATACCTGTCCATTTGTGGTTGGATTTAATGATGGCACCTTCGCTGGATGGGAAAATTCATATAACTCCATTTATGAGAAGGCGAGCGCAAATTCAATTAGTGTTGTTTTGGTTAATTCAAACGAGGCGAAACGAGAAGGAGGCGAATCAATGGTTGACATGACAAAACGAAAGTCAGAAAAAGGATTTATGATGCCGTATGTGTTGGATAAAAATTCAGAACTAGCAAATGCATTTGGCGCAAAAACTACTCCACATGTTTTCTTTTTTGATCGAAATTTAAAGTTAATTTATACAGGTTCAATTGACAATTCGTTTGAAGATAAAAGAAAATCAGACGTTCCGTATTTGATGAATGCAATTGATTCCTATTCAAAAGGAAAAAAAATAAAAGTAAAATCATCTTCACCTAAAGGATGTAGTATTAAAAGAACAAAAAATTAAACTATGAAAGTGAAATTTACCTTGGTATTGTCTTTAATGACATTTTTTATTTACGGTCAAAAACAAGGAAATGGGGGTGTCCCTAAAAGTTTTAAATACGAGCAGATTTATAAAAATATAGATCAACGCACATTTTCTACACCAGATTTGGCTCTGCTTAGAGCTGAAGATGCATTAGTAGATAATACAGGCACAGCGCCTTGGCGTTTTGGGTATAATAATTTTTCCACGTTGAATTTATCTAATTCAGGTTCATGGTTTGATCTTGAAAACGGTGATCGCATTTGGTTTTTGAAGTTGTCATGTGAACAAGCATTATCGATCAATTTGACATTTAAAAATACCGAGATTCCGCAAGGAAATGAATTGTATGTATTCAATGAAAAAAGAGATTTTATTTTGGGGAAATTCATGCAAGAGCATATTTATAACGGACAGCTTGGTACTGAGTTGGTTCCGGGAAACACGGTGATT
>JBIKQS010000100.1:0-7874 GCA_044349575.1 Crocinitomicaceae bacterium | reverse complement strand
CTTGATTCAGTGAAGCTGCAATTTCTTTTTTGGCATCTTTTATATAAGGTTTGAGATCAAAAACCGATTTTTCTTCTATTTTTCGACTAATTTGATCATTCAACAACCATTTGGCAGTCTTCAATAAAACGTCTTTTGTTTTAACATCCATTTGAATATCAACTAGTTTTATAAGTTGTTTATCCGCATCAAGAATTGGTTGAGTCGAAAAAAATAATTTCCCTTTTCGAAAACCATAAAAATTGAGTTCAACTAGCATTCGTTTACCGTCAGCCCCAATAAATTTAATGGAATCGATAGTAATTTTCCTATTTTTAATAATGAATTCAGTTTTATTTAATGACTTTCCTATCCAAGAAGTTAATGAGTCATAGGAAACAACGAGATCAACATTCATTTCAAATCCATCTTTTTTCTTCCATTCTGTAAGATTAGGGAGTGGCTTGGCAATTGGTTGTTTCTTTTCAGAGGTAAGGGTCGGGAAAAGTTCAATTCCCAAACTAAAGTTCATTTTGTTTTGGTCAAAGATAAATTTACTCATTGAAATAGAGGAAGGTGCTAATTGCAAGTATCCATAATTTTCAATGGGAATTTCCTTCTGCAACTGGTTCCATGCTGACACGCAATATGATTTTATATCGATTGCATTTATTTCTTTATCAATTTGGGATTCAATTGATTTCGCTTCCTTTCGAATTTCTTTTTCTAAAATTGATGTGATATCATAATTTACTAGCGTTATTTTACAAGGATCGACAAGGGTTAAACTCTTTAACGTAGTAACTGATTTTAATTTATAGGCTGATAAAAGCTCTACTGAAGTTGAAAAAGAAATATCCGCACGTCTTAAGGATTCATTGATTCCACAGGAACCAAAAAATCTTGGCACGATGCAATTTCCTTTGTCATTAAAAAGATCTATACATTTTGGACAATACGACAAATCTAATTTATAATTTACGGTCGTTGTATATTCAATTCCGGTAGAAATTGTATTAAATTTAAGTGCGTCACGATTTAATTCATACGAGTAACTCAAGCCTTCACAAGCACTTTCTCTACCGCTAAACGTATTTGGAATGGATTTATCCGCCTGATTAAAATAAGCACCCAAATTTACTTCAATCGGAACATTAATTGAGGATGGCTTTGGCTTACTTATACTTGGTTCAATCAGTTTATCGGCGGGTGCTAAAGGAACGATAGTTTTACAACCTGAAATTAAAAACACAAGTATCACGATTACAACACCTGAAAAAGTTCTATTAAGCTCGAAGAATTTCATAGTTAAATGGCAAAAAAAAGGGAGCTCAAAGCTCCCCAAAATTAATTCATTTTTGCTTGAAGACCTTTATCCAAGGCATCTAAAAATTCTTCTGTATAAACGTAATGTTCACCTGCATTTACTTTATTTCCGTGAATACAAACGGCTAAGTCTTTGGTCATAATACCAGACTCAACGGTTTCAATACATACTTTTTCGAGTGTTTCACTGAAATTGATTAATTCTTGATTTCCATCTAGCTTTCCTCTAAAAGCCAATCCTCTTGTCCAAGCAAAAATTGATGCTATTGGATTTGTTGATGTCTTTTTTCCTGCTTGATACTCTCTGAAATGTCGTGTAACTGTTCCGTGAGCAGCCTCCGACTCCATTACTTGTCCATCTGGAGTTATTAACACTGAAGTCATCAATCCCAACGAACCAAAACCTTGAGCAACCGTATCCGATTGAACATCTCCGTCGTAATTTTTACACGCCCAAACAAAATTTCCATTCCATTTTAAGGCAGAAGCAACCATATCATCAATTAAGCGATGCTCATAAACGATACCTGCAGCTTCGAATTTTGATTTAAATTCAGCTTGATAGATTTCTTCAAAAATATCTTTAAATCTCCCGTCGTATTTTTTAAGAATTGTGTTTTTAGTTGACAAATACAATGGCCATTTTTTAGCAAGTGCCATATTGAAACAGCTGTATGCAAAACCTCGAATAGATTCGTCTGTATTATACATGGCCATTCCAACACCATCGCCTTTAAAATTATAAACATCAAAGGTTTGCACCTCTCCCCCATCTTCGGGAGTGAATGTCATGGTGAGTTTTCCTTTTCCTTTAAATACAGCATCCGTAGCACGATATTGATCACCAAAAGCATGACGACCAACAATAATGGGCGCAGTCCAGTTAGTTACCAAACGAGGTACATTTTGCATAACGATAGGCTCTCTGAAAACTGTACCATCCAAAATATTTCTGATCGTTCCATTTGGTGATTTCCACATGGATTTTAAGTTGAACTCTTTTACGCGAGCTTCATCAGGTGTGATTGTCGCACATTTAATTCCTACTTTGTATTTCTTAATAGCTTCGGCAGCATCTACTGTAATTTGATCATTTGTTTCATCGCGTTTTTCAATGCCTAAATCATAATATTTGATATCCAAATCAAGATATGGTAAAATCAATTTGTCTTTAATGTTTTTCCAAATGATGCGGGTCATTTCATCACCGTCTAACTCAACTATAGGATTTGCTACTTTTACTTTTGTCATCTATTAAGGAATTAAATTTGACCGCAAAGGTACACAAACCTTAGTAAATGTCCTACTAAATAGAACAAGTTAACGAGAAGAAACTCAAAAGATTAGTGACGGATAATGATTTTTCGGCTTACAGGCTTGTTTCCTGCTTGTTCGATGGTAACAAAGTACACTCCTGTTTTGAAGTTAGATGTTACAATAGTTTTCGTATTTGACATTACATCTCTATAAACGATATTTCCTAAAACGTCAACCATTTTAAGTGACGCATTATCCATTCCATTGGCTGTTATGGATATGTAATCTGAAGCTGGGTTTGGAACAATTGAAATTGTTACATCATCTTTAACAGGCTTGATAGAAGCTGTAAAATCAATAATTAAATCAACTGAATCCATATTCACATTCGAACCAGCTTCTTTTATGTAATATCTGTAATGAGCTTGACCACTTGTAAAATTGTAGGGGTCAATTTGAGGCTTCATTTTACCGTATTCACCATCATTGATAGTAAATAGAGCTCCTTGACTTGCGGACGACGTCCAAGGATTAGAAGCCATTTGAGTTGAAGAGTAACAAATGCCACCGAATTGGTCTGTGCTATGACCCCAACATAAACCATCTTTCCAACCTGAAGGAACATTAACTCTATATCGAGAAATCAACCACTGTTTAGCGCTTCCCGTTTGATTTTTGATTTGAAAAGGGACATCAAACATTGCGGTATCTAGCGAAGCCATAGTATGTGTTTGTCCGGAAATATCTGTTGTTTGACCTTCAAGTGTAATAACAATTCCGTCTTGAGCAAATGCAGAAACACCACATAAAAACAGGAAAGCATAAAATAGATTTTTCATAATTCGTGTATTGTAATTAACAAACTTAATCAATAACTTTTTTATTTCCAAATAAATTTAGCGAATTAACGAAACGAAGCCGCGTTTTGATATTTGGACTCCATTTGCATCATTCACTTGAACTTGATAGAGAAAGGTATCGTTTGTAGCGTCTAATCCCGAACTTTGAATTTTTCCATCCCACCCTACTTCGGGCTTTATACTTTCAAAAATTACTTGTCCCCACCGATTGAAAATACTCAAATTATAGTTGATTGGTTCGATATTAGTCAAAACTGGAAAGAAGTAGTCATTGAGATTATCCCCATCAGGAGTAAACGTATTTGGAATGTATATCAGCGGCTTATACACAAAACAATGATCGTTTGAACGACTTATTTCAGCAAAATTGTAAAAATTCAATGCTTCCACGGCTTCCACACGATAACAGATTTCTCCATTAAAATCAATTCCACTTACCTCATCTTCGTAATAAAGTTGGTTGCTAGAAACTACCCCAATAGGATTTGGATCAAAAACGCCATTTGGCCCTCGGTAAATTCGGTATTCTATAATTGACCCATCAAATCCTTCATAAGGATTCCATTGAATATTGTTGATCATCCGAATCTCATCTGCAACACCGGAAACAAAAATGGTTTTTACAAAATTTGAGGGCTCCCCTACACTGCCGCAACTATCCGTATAACGGGCACGGTATTGCCAAGGCTTTTCATTTACATCTGCTGTAGAATCTAGGAAAAATGTTGTATTGGAGTTGGCAGGAGCCCGACCTATTTCCTCGTATGCATTTGTAAAATTCATGCGTTGAAAGATAATTTCCTGAACCCCAACTGATTCATCAATATAGTCATACAATTCAATTTTTTTATTTTCGACTGTTGCCAATTTAAAATAATGAAACGATGGTTGTTGGGGCATCGGCACAACAAAACAAATCACATCTGAAAAAGCTTTATTTCCCGTTGTAAATACTCCTTGAATGGCAAAGCAATAACTTTCACCACCAATCACAGGGATTTCTATCAATGTATCGGTAGTAGCAGAAACTTGAGACCATACCCCATTGTATTTTTGAAAAATGCGATACTCTTGAACGGTTTGACCTCTGTATTTAGTCCAATCCAAGCGTACTTTTTGTTCACACATAAATACTTTTGAACTCAATTTTACGGTAGTTTGAATAGGGCTTTTTGCGGATGTTTGATAAGTTACTGGAATAGCGGAAGTAAAACAGGAATCAAACGCAGCTACAGAATACGAAAATGGTCCTTGGTTCAAATCTGTGAGATACGAATAACTGGCATTGGTTCTGCCCCACACGGTATCTAACTCCACTAAAAAACCAGATTCATCAAAGGTATAAATGACATAACCGTAGGTATCGGGTTGAGGATTAACATTCCAATTTAGTAATATTTCGTTGGTCATGGTATCAATTCCAGCCGAAAGAATCGTGGGGATATTAGGCGTAATCATATCCTCAAAATCATCCCCTGAAATGTTGGAATTAAAGTCGCAAATAGTAGTTGGCAATTTAACTTCATAGGAAATGTAAGCATCGCAAACATCGATGGTGTCTTTGTAAATTGTGGTATTGTATTGGGTACTATCAATTAATGTGAAATTCCCAGTTGGGTATTCTCTGTAGATGTGGTAATAATCTCCGTAATGATTTGATTGGGTTGCTCTTGGCTTGTTCCATTGCAAAACTGCCGTTCCATTGTTTGGATTTACGACATTCAAAAAAATATTAGCAACTGTATCAGAGTGTTTTAGAACATTTCCATTACAGCCACTTTTAACTGAAATGAAATAATTTTTTGCAGCTCCTCCAGAGGGCAATGTGTGTAAGGTAGTTGCAATATCTGAAAAAGATGTTATCAGACCATCCTCTATTGAACGAAGTTGGTATTCTACAAAGGAATTTTCGGGATTTGCAACTTGATTCCACTTGATAGTTACATCTCCATTTGGGAGGGTTTCAATGCAATTTATCTGCGTAGCTTGAATAACCCCGGGATTTACAACAAAAATAGTTACGGTAACATAACTCACTTTGGGTACGGGACAATAATCATCTTGAACTTTGAAAACAAAATTGTAGGGAATTACATCAGATACAATTCCGTATTGATTGATTAAGTGATCGCAGGTAGTTTGCCAATTAAAGTTTGCCGAAACTTGCTGCGTACCAATTATTGGGGCTGAAGAATTAAGTGTGGCGCAAGGCTCAATATCACAACCGGTGGCGAGTGTTAGTCCTGATCCAAACATGGGACCGGATGCAGTTAAATACAATTTTTGTGGTGTTGTTCCGTCTTGAAGAAATTCATTATCCGTTGCATTGAGTGAAAAACTTATCAAATCTCCTGCATTTACCGTGGTAGAAAATGAACCCGAAAAGGGAGGCGTAATTATTGGCGAATTATTAGCAGAAGAACACGGAAGAATTACTATTTGCATTTCTCTTTCCACTTCTGAGATGAGAACTCCTTGACGATACGATCGAGCCCTGATTTTCACCAAATAATTACCGGAAGTAAACGATGTAAAAGTCAATTCACCCGTTAGCGGATCCACCGAAGCTGGGATATTCGCAGGATTAAGGGAAGCGTCTGGTGTTGGGTTGGTAAAAGAAAAACCCGTTTCAAATTGCACGGGATTTGGCGTAATGGGTGGATTGTATGAAGAGCCCGGAAAATGATTGTAAGGTATTCCAAAGTCAAAATAAACCGAATCCAAATCCGGATCCACCGCGTTCATATTGTACTGGTAGGGATTTCCTGTACAACTCACAAAATAAGGCTCTTGCAAGAATTGTGGAGAAGAATCTGAACAACCTGTCCCTGTAGCTCCTGGAATTGCGAACATTTTTGCAGCTAAGGTAATTCCGTAGGTTGAAGGATTACTTATGTTTGTAAGTGAGGTGCTTCGTGAATAATTTTCGTACGTAAAAATCCAACCCTCGGATGGAGGAATACCGTCTAGCACGATAGGCAAACTTCTGTAGATAACCCGTTCAATTGCTCCTACCCCATTTCCCCCTGCACTGCCAGTTCCACACTCCAATTGACTTGCAAATCCTGTTAACGCATTGCAATAAGGCGAAACATCTTGGCGATTAACAAATAGCAAATTGATCGTTGTGATCGTGGGATGATTCCAAACGCGCAAATTTTCAGAAACGATATTTACTTCAGCGCCATTACAATCTCTGTAAAAAGCTAATTCAAAAACAAATGAATTTCCACCGACACATTTATAGGTTAATTCACCACCCATTGCATGGGATGCTTTTAGTTCATTGGAAATTCCAATCAGGAGAATTAAAATAAAAATATATCTCATTTACTAACTAACGAATAGAAATCGCTTCTATTATTTAACGAAAAATCGTTTTTTAAGTTGCTATCCTGCAGTAACAATTGTCAAGTCATCCCAATTCAAATATTTTTTTGCGCAATCTTGTAATTTTTCAGAAGTGATTTCATTGATCTCGTGAATGTATCTGTTGTAATAATCAACTTCAAGTCCAAAGCTTTGCAGGTGAACGTATAAATCTGTCATGGCATACGGACCGTCAGCACTTTTCAATAATTGACCAAGTAAATAATTCTTTACTAAATCCAATTCTTCTTGCTCAATCAATTCCGTTTGCAATTTTTCTATTTCAAAACGAATTTCTTTCAAAGCAGAATCTACATGTTCGGCCGCAACATCCGTTGCAATAAGAAAATAGCCAATATTTTGATATTCAGAAACCATTGAGTTCACGCCATAGGTATATCCCTTGTCTTCACGCAGATTACTCATCAAGCGACTACCAAAATATTCTCCCAAAACCGTGTTTAAAATTGTAAACGGAATAAAATCCGGGTGTTTGCGCGTAAACAAGATTTTCCCAATGCGAATAGCAGCTTGTAAGGCCCCTTCTTTAGCAACCTTTACGTAGCCTACTTTATTCACGATTGAATCTGTAAATTCGGGAAGCTCAGATACACTCAAAGGACCGAGTACATCCTCAAATTTTACTAATTCAGATTCAGAAAAATCACCGACTAAAACAACCGTAAATAGCCCCTTTAAATACTTGTTTTTGTGGAAATCCACAATTTCCTCTCGTGAAATGTCATCGTAATCTTTCTCCTCTATTACCCTACTGTAGGAGCTATTGAAAAAAAGATTTTTTGTAAATTCTCGTTGAGCAAGGAAACTCACTTTTTCAAGATTTATCTTCAGCTTTTGCTTTCTATCTGCTATTAATTCAGCTATTTCCTTTTGTTTGAAATCTGCATTGGTGAGGCTTTCAACAAACAAGGATGTAATTTCAACTAGTTTTTCTTTTAATCCATAAAGCGTAACAATTACTGATTCATGGCCAATTGAAACATCCGTATATGCTCCTAAATTATCTAATTCAGTATGAATTTGCGTTGAATTCCATTTATCTGTCCCTGAGAGCAACAGACC
>JBIKQS010000099.1:0-7927 GCA_044349575.1 Crocinitomicaceae bacterium | reverse complement strand
TTTTGTCTTCATTAGGACAAAAAAAGGAGTCAGTCCACAAGAGCGATTAGAAAAAATTGCCATGGGTCGTGATTGCAGTAATATTCACGTATTACCATTTGATTTGTCAGAATTGAATGAAGACAGCTTTTCTTGCGATTTTTTTGACTCTGTACAACATGTTATTCATTCGGCAGCAAGCGTTTCTTTCAATAATCCTTTTTTAAAGGAGTATCAAGAAAATGTAACTAATACGATGAATTTACTTAACTCGGTAGTTACTAAATGTAATAACCTTAAGTCATTTGTTCATATTTCAACCGCATTTGTTCAACCTCGTGATGAAAAGAATCTTCTAAAAAACAAAACCAATGAAATAATTGAAACAAATGATCATCATCTAGACACATATACGCAAACAAAAAATATATGTGAACATGCGTTGATCAGAGAGTGCGCCCAAAAAAATATTGATTTAAAAATAATCCGCCCTAGTATAATTGGTCCAAGTCTAAGTTTTCCATACAGTGGATTTGTCGACAATTACTTGGCATCAACGGGAGCAGTTATTTTATACAAGCAAGGGGTTTTCAAAATAATCAGTAAGCGCCATACGGCCAATATTATACCAGTAGATATCGTTGTAGATTGTATATTATTTGTAGTTAATACCAATCCCAAGGATCGAATCATTCCGTGTGTTTCACCGTTTAATGTCTTTGCCGACGATTCAAAAGAATATCTGAGTTCAAGCTTTATTGTAAATCACAAATTGTACAAATTCACCAGCGCAATTATTGATAGAAGTAAAATCCTTCTGTATTCATTAAAAGATAAACGTAAGTCAAAACAATTAATGAACGCTTTAGATCGTGTTGTAAACACATACCCTTTACATACTTACACCTTTACTAATTCAATTTATCAAGTTACTGTTGATAAAAATGAATACATTTCAAATTCTTTTTTCCCGGGCATTGATGCTTTTATGAAGGACGAGAAAATTAAAAAAGCAAGGAAGAAATGATTGCATTGTAACTTTGTAATTCCGCAAAATCTATTTTACTTTAAAAAAAGTCAATCTATTTTATCGCTTTAAACTTGAACTAACTTAGCCTAAAAATTATTCAAATAAATTAAGTTACTTTGATCTTAATTATTTAAAATTTTATGTATGAAAACGTTTTTTAGTTTATTTGTTATTGGAATGTTAAGCTTCAATAGCTTCAGTCAAAACAGTACAAAAGTGCTTGGTATTTGGCAAGCAAAGATGAATGGTAAATTCATGACTGGAACGGATATTGGAATTACCTCTGCACCATATTCTTCACGATTTATTTATTATGTATTTTCAAAAGATAAAATGTACTTTGTATTAGCGGCAAATAAAACTTCGATAACATCGACTGGAATACCAGGTATGATAACTAAACAAGATGCCATGGATGGAACCTATTCAGTATATGATTCAATGGATTTAATTCCAGAGGATATTCGATCAAAATACGAAGCTTGGAATCCATTTACCGATAAAACATTTTTCGTAGAAGGTGAGATTCAAGGAAATTTATTTAGTTTTTATTACGATGTAACAGCTAATAAATTTATGGGACTCAACAAAGAAACACCAGTACAATTGATTAATGTTGGAGTATTTAAATAACGATTGAACAAAAATAGATATTAAGTGAGTCTTCCGAGGCTCACTTTTTTTTTACAACTCAATTTAAAAATCACAGTTGTAATCATGTAAAAGTTATTTCTCTACTAAATTCACAAATGACTTTAATCCTTGTATTTTATTTAGAAATTGTTGTCGAATGGCATCATTGGATGGCTTATCCAATTGAAAGTGTCTTTCCGATGCTACGGAAAGACCATTCCTTTTAATATCGTGTTCTATTGCGCGAATTTTCTTTTTTATTTTTCGGTCTACCGAAAGCTTTTTATTTACAACAATACCAGTGATTTTTTGCTTGCGATGACTTCCAATTCGCCGTATTTTCTTGTCATTAACGACAAAACCACAATCGTGAATTATTTTCAAAAGATTCTGAATAACCTCCTCTTCAATATATACATCAGATGAAAATGTCAAATCATCAGCGTAACGTGTATAGATTAATTGAAATTTTTCAGTGAATTGCATTATTTTCCTATCCAATTCTAATGAGCATAAATTGGCCAATACAGGGGAAGTGGGAGCACCGGTTGGTAACGCTCCTTTGTAAGTACATAATAATGCCAGTGCAGTTGCAATTTCCTGATTCAATTGCCATGACAAGAATACGTTTTGAACTTGTTTAGCTCGTATGGTTGCAAAATAGTTTTGTAAATCAATAGTCAATATACATTTCTTACCTACATGAGGACGGGCATTTGATACAATTGATCTATGACAAGATTTAGACTTGGGAACAAATCCATGAACACAAGAGGGTATTTGAAATTCATACACAGCTTGTAAATACGTATTTAATTTGCGTTGTATTTTCATAAGTTCATGGTTTGGCTGGCAAATTAATCGTGGTTTTCCTTTTTTCTTCGGAATTTTAAATTCAACATACCGAGGATCATTTATAATACGTTCAATTTGAAGGGGTGAATTATTCAGTAAATTAGATAATTCCAGCCAATTTGTGACATTTAATATATTCTGCGCTTTTTGATGTGAAAGAGAATCAATTAGCGAGGGTGCTTGGTTATTTACCGAAAAAACCAACTGTTTTATAACATTTTTCAACCTGACTCCTTTTTGAAATTTTTACTAACTACATTAAAATGCTTTTCCTGAATTAAAAAAAAACTGCCGGCCACTATCTCTATTGGCGATTGCGGGAATGCGAAGCATTCGCGCGATCGGAGATCAAAACCTCTCTTTTTTTCTTGGATTGCGGAACACAATCTCTAATCGTACCATGCGACTCATACGTTGGACCGGCAGTTATACTTAAAACGGTGGATCTTCGTCCTCCAATTCTTTTAATCGCTCTTGAATAAATTGAATATGTGGATTATCTGGAATGAATGGCATAAAACTACCGAATGGTAAATTATGTTTTACAGTAGCACGTCCAGTATAGCCATTTCGATTCTTTGCCACATCAATTTCGATGCTATTTTTTGTGGAAATTCCATTCTCATCTTCCAGAAAACCATAATATTCAGCTCTGTACAAAAATAAAATTTTATCGGCGTCCTGTTCAAATGAACCTGATTCTCGTAAATCACTTAAAATAGGTTTTCGATCTCCTCCCCTAGACTCACAACTTCTGCTCAATTGACTAGTGGCGATTATACAAACATTTTTTTCTCTAGCTAAGTTTTTTAATTCTCGACTAACATAGCCCAGTTCCAAATCACGTTGGTACCGGTATCTATTTGAACCCAATAATTGAAGAAAATCGATAAAAATAACCTTTACACCATGATCATTGATATATTTCTCACACAAAACACGAAATGCGTGCATACTTTTTATTACTTCATCTGAAATGTAAATTGGCAGATTTTCAATATCTGCTTTTACCCTTTCTATCAATGTCCATTGCGCTGTTGAAAGTCTATTATTTTGGAAGTAGTTATAATCTATCTCAGTTAACGAGGACAATAAATGAAACATAAAGCTCTCTTTACCTGAATCTAATGCAAAATATAAAATCGGGAAATTCCGGGCTCCTTGTATTGCAAGGTAATTTAAAAACTTAGTTTTACCCATTCCAGGTCTCGCACCAATTATAATAAACTCACCTAAACCAAAACCACCGGAAATTTTATCCAAATCTTCAATTTTGCTTTTGAATTCAAAATCTTTGTTCTCAATTTTTAAAGAAGAAATAGAACCATTCAATAATTCATGAAAATTACTTGGATCTTTTAACTCTTTTATCGCTATTTGTTCATTATCATTCAAAAGTTCTGACAATTTATCAAATACAAAGGCATCTGAAAAATTAGTTCCATTTACAAGTTCAAGGACTTTTTTCTGAAATTTTGATGAGGCGTTGTTCATAATTTTCAAGTTTTGGATTTATTCTAATAGTTATCCTTCTTCATCGAGCAAAAAATCATCGGAAAATAAACCTGCAGTTTTGTTTACTTCATAGTGCCTAACCGATTTACTTACCCTATCTAAAACTGCAGAATATTCAGTACGATCAAAAGACGCAACATTAGCTGATTTAATATTTATTCTATCGGTTATACTTTGTGAATAAATACCTGCACCCAAAAATGTAAAAATCCATTTCTTCGTTTCATTTAATTGATCAATTTTCGTTGCTATCTGCTCGTAGTTAAATCTTCTTGATGCATTCTCGTAACCATCAGTTAAAATAACTACAACAACAGAAGCCTTGTTTTCATTGATTTCATCACCGTAATTTTCTTGAATAGAAGAAATGGCATGACCAATTGCATCTAGTAATGCAGTGGCAGTACGAGGTTTGTAATTTTCCCGACTTAACAAAGGAATTTCCTCTACCTTTCCAAAACGAATGATATCCATGACAGTGCTTTCAAAATAGGTTACTGAAACGATATATTCATTCTCAGGAAAATCTTCTTTCAATTGTTTGATGGTCCTAAGTTGTGCATTAAAACCTTCAATAGTTTGATCTTCAAGTCCACCCATGGAACCGCTTTGATCCACGATAAAATGGTAAATTGATTTTGTGTTGTTCATTGTTATTTATGTTTATTTTTAGTTCATTTTTATTTCTCTTTCTAAAGATTCTTTACATGCAGATGGAATTCTAATTCCAACTACTTTCTTGTCACGAATTGAAAAGGCAAAGCGATAAACCACTTCTTTTCTGGCTTTATTAGGCAAGGCTCCCAATGGTCTGTCTAAATCAATTCTATTTCCTACAAAAGGATCGAAGTCCGGAAACCGAAATTCAAGTACGGGCTGACAGGGTTTATGATCAGATGTAAAACCTTTATTTACAACTGTATGCATAAGTTTATCTATGGATTTAGTTTCTTTAAAATTCCTATAAAAAGATGCTAAAACGCTGCCTTTTGAAACTCCATTAAAGTATTTCCCATCATCATCCAATAAATCTTCCAAAGATTCAATATCTCTACCTAAAAATGCGGCCTCAAACTTCCTTAAAACAAATGATTCCTCTTTTCTTTCTTTTTCTGAAATTCTACTTAAAATCGAGTGTTGCATATACTATTTTTTTTTCTTGGATGGCTGACGATAGACAAACTACATGCCATGTAAATATTTCAAGTAATTTATACAATTTAATCTATTATTAATATTATTTTTTAATTTTATATATCAATTTATTATATATTTTTAGTTATGAAGATTCTTGTTTCTTGGCATGCTTACAATCAAGATTTTACAGCTGGAAGTGTGGTAGAAGATGGTCCAACTAATTCATTTCATCGCTATTTTTACAAGCACGATAAACACATCATTTTATCTGCCGAAAAAGACGAAGATTTACGTGCATTGCATCTTCGCTCCCATTTAGCAAAGACATTTACAGACCGCACAATTGAAATTCGTTACATGGATTTAACAGATCCCATAGATCATGCTGAAATTCAATCGAAAATACACCCATTTTTAGCTGAATTGAAGGATGAAGAAATTGATATTTTTGTATCACCTGGAACTCCAGCTATGCAAGTTGTGTGGTACCTCTCGCATATGAGTTTAAATCTTAAAACAACACTTTATCAAACGCGACCTGCAAAATTTACCGTTAAAAAGGATCGACCGGAATTGATTAAAATTAAAATGGAACGATCTGCCATTGGACTAACGGCCTTGTATCATCAACAAGATATTAAAAAATCAAGCTCAGATAACTATTTTACCACACCTGGAATTGAAAAAATTTATGAGAATGCACGCAAAGTAGCTTTAACAGATGAGGTTTCAGTATTAATTCTTGGAGCCAGTGGTACTGGTAAGGAAAATTTGGCAAAATATATTCATACCAATTCCATTCGTTCAGGCAAACCCTACATTGCTATCAACTGCTCTGCTTTCAGTGATACTCTTCTTGAATCTCGCTTATTCGGATATAAAAAAGGAGCGTTTACAGGGGCTGACAAAGACAGTGAGGGACTCTTTGAACTTGCTAACGAAGGAACACTTTTTTTAGATGAAATTGGAGATATTTCACCATACATGCAACAATCATTACTGCGCGTACTTCAAGAAAAGGAAATCATGCCCTTGGGCGGAAAAGCTAAAAAAATCGATGTGCGAATCATTGCAGCTACCAATCAAAGTTTGGTGAAACGCTGTGAAGAAGGTCTTTTTCGCTGGGACTTGTACTATCGTTTATCTGTAGTTGAATTAGATTTACCAACCTTGATTCAACGGGGAAAAGCAGACTTAAAACAAATGATTGATTTCTTTTTATCTCAAAAGAAAAAACAATTGAGAAAACCTCAAAAACTTATTTTGACAAAACCCGCTCTTGAAGTTCTATTAAACTATTCATATCCGGGAAATGTGAGAGAACTAGAGAACATTATCTCGCGACTTTATGTGTTTAATGACGAAAAAGTAACAGAAGAAGTATTACCAAAACGCTTGAAACAAGAACCAACAGAACAACCAATGCATTGGGAACATATTGAAAAAGAACATATTAAAAAAGTTCTTTTGCAAGATGGATAAGTATGGCTTGGGATACTAAAATTTCAATTTCTTTTTGAAGTTGAAAGATATCAAGTATTTTTTTTTTATTATTTTTGATTGATAATAACTTTTATAATTATGACAATATTTAAATTTCTTTATTTAATCTCTATACTTTGTATTTCTTTTTCAATCAACAGTCAAAAGGATGTTCAGTCAATATCTCAAATTGGCACTCAGATTTGGATGTCTAAAAACCTAGATGTAGAAAAATTTAAAAATGGTGATAAGATTTATTTTGCTAAATCACAAAAAAGATTGAAAACTCTAGAAAAAAAAGGAAAACCAGCTTGGTGCTTTTATAATTTTGATTCAAAAAATGGCGAAAAATACGGTAAATTATATAATTGGGAAGCAGTTATTGATCCGAGGGGCCTTGCTCCAGAGGGTTGGCATATTCCGACAAAAGATGAATGGGAAAAATTATCGAATTTTCTTGGTGAAAATGGAGGAGAAAAGCTAAAAGCAAAAAGTGGTTGGGATAAATTCATCAAGGAAAATGAATTTCCAAATGGCACTGATGAATTCAGTTTTAATGCTTTACCTGGCGGGAGACAAGATTTGTTTGGGAATTTTGAGGGACTAGGTAATACAGGTTATTGGTGGACATGTAGTCAAGTTGATAATGACGAATTCTTGAATTATTATTATATTCAATCAACAGATAAAGATTTACGTCAAAATGCTTATCATCGCGGAATGTTTCTATCGGTTAGATGTCTAGAAAATCAAAGGTGAATTTTTAAGCTAACTCGATACTTTTTAAATTAATAATGCATTTATTTACAAATATAAATAGAACACTATTTGAGAAAAATAGCGTTTTCTTGAAAGAATTCGGAAATTATTTTAAATAATAATATACTTTGTCTTCTGAGTTTAAATCACTTTTTTTTAATTCTTTTTAGTTCAACTATTTTTATAAGTTGTTCAAATCTTTCGCCAGCAGGATTCTGGACTTCATTTCAAAAAGATTTAATCATTAAACATGAAAGCGATCAAGGTCCTCGGGGCGGCAAAAGAATAATTCACTGGAAAACGAAATCTGCTGAACCATTTAATGAAAAAGAACTTCTTGATTATGCAACAAAAAATGATTGGAAGTTGCTTGAAAGTCATTCATTTGAAACAAGTACAGAAAAAAATACAAACTTTAAAAGATTAAAAAGTAATGAATATTCATTGGATAAGTTACTAAAAGAAGTATTAGCGAAGGAAATAAAACAAGGATAGAAATTGTATGTTTTCAAAACTACTTGGATGTTAGTAGATCAA
>JBIKQS010000098.1:0-7964 GCA_044349575.1 Crocinitomicaceae bacterium | reverse complement strand
CCATAACCATCATTATCTGCATCTGTATAATAGGTTATAAAATTCAATCCTTCATCTGTACTTCCATCACAATCATTATCTTCAGAATCACAAATTTCAGTTGCACCCGGGTAAATTTGATCATTTGCATCATTGCAATCTCCACCAATCGTAATCGTATTTTGAGGTTGAGAACAAGATTCTACTCCGGTTGCTTCATCGCCAAATCCGTCTCCATCGGCATCAACATAGTACATAGCGAATACCAAACCATCGTCTGTTAAACCATTACAGTTATTATCAATTCCGTCACATATCTCAGTGGCATTAGGATTAATAAGTGGATCCGCATCATTGCAATCGCCACCAATAGAAACATACCCTACTCCGGGATTCTGACATAAAGACTGAGCTGTTGCGTTATCACCAAAAGTATCACCGTCATTATCCACGTAATAAGTTACTGGACCAGATATTTGTGGATTTGAATTGTCGCAATCACCAGCAGCTAATACATATCCTGTTGGTGGTGTACAACCGGTAAAGGAAATTATAGAATCACCAACTTGATCGTTATCCACATCGGAAAACCATACGGTTGTTGGATTAATTGCAGCGCTTTGATCGTTACAATCTGTGTTATCCAAAATGAAACCGGTTGGTTGCGTGCAAGTAAGTGTATCATTCAAAAGATCACCAAAACCATCGCCATCAACATCAGCGTAATACGTTTGAGGTACTACAGAAAGAATTGTTCCAAACAAGGAAACGTCATCCATACGCCATGTTGTAGTTGTTCCCAAAATTTCAGTCAGGTAAAAACGGAAGGTAACTTGATCCAAGTTTGTATGATTTGTCAGGTAAACTGTATCGAAAATATATGCACTATTTACGTTTGCACCTGTTCCAAAGTCTAAATCAGCGGCGAAATTATCCACACTTGAACGTAAATGCCAAATTGGTGATCCAGCAGAACCGCTCGGTCTAAATTTAAAGGCAACACGATCCAAATTCAATTTTTTACATTCATCAGCTGATACACTAAACTCGTTATACTGATTTAAATCAACTGTTGTTAATGTATTCCAACCTGAACGGTTAAATACTCCTCCAGCAGCAGAACAATTCGTTCCCACCCCTGCAAATAATGAAAAAGTTGCACCACTTGGTTGAGAAGTAACTGCATTATCTTGCGTTGTACAATCTACTGTACCGGTAAATTGATACATCCCTAAATTTACAGGAATTAAAGGAGCATCCTGCCCACTACAATCTTCATCAATTCCATTTACAGGAATGTCAAGAGCTCCCGGATTTATTCCTGCCTCATTATCATCACAATCCGTATTATTTAAAACATAGCCACTTGGTTGAGAACATGCTAAGGTAGAATCATTGGGGTCTCCATAGGTATCACCATCATTATCTGCATAGTACAACGTGAAAGTCAACCCATTATCAAATTGCCCATCGCAGTTGTTATCTATTCCATCACAGATTTCAGGAGCACCTGGATAGACTGAAATTAGTTGATCATCACAATCTCCTCCAGTAAGCGTATAATTAGGTCCTGGTGAAAGTACAGATTGCACAGAAGTTGAGCCTCCGAATCCATCTTGATCACCATCCAAAAACCATGTTAAAGAAGAAAATCCTTCATCTATCAGACCATCACAATCGTTATCTATGTTATCAGATATTTCGATAACTCCGGGATTTTCACTTGAAGAATTATCATTACAATCCGTATTATTTGAAACATAGCCCACCGGTTGACCACAATTAGAAACAGAAACGGATGGATTTCCATACCCATCTTGATCAAGGTCCTGATAATAGGTTGATAAAGCATTAATAGAAGGATTTCCATCATTACAATCTGTTGAATTCAGAACATAACCCAATGGTAATAGACAACCAGTTGAGGTGGAACTTACATCACCAAAACCATCGCCATCTATATCTGCATACCAGATTGTATTTGGATTGATTGAAGCATTTGTATCGTCACAATCAGTATTGTTTGAAACATATCCTACCGGTGCAGAACATGCTTGTATTGTTACATTAGGATTCCCAAAAGAATCACCGTCAGCATCAGCATAGTAAGTTGAAGTTGAGGAACATGGAGTAACTGATGTCCACGAGGTCCCAACTCTTATTTCGTCAATTTGTAAATTACCAGTACCTGTGGAAGCACTTCCATTTTGCCTTGCATACACCGAACCAAATGCTGATAAAGTACCAGTTCCTTGCGTTGAAAATTGAGAGAATGCCGGTGGATTAGGAGTGCCTGGCGATGCATTAATCCATAAAGAAGCTTGCATTGGGGAGGTAGTTCTCAAAACTCTTACCACCAAAAAATAGGTTGTCCCAACTTGTAAGTCTTGCGAAAAAACAGCTGGAACCAAAGCTGCTGCCCCTGAATTTACCAATGCTAACTGAAAAGTATTTGGAGCAGTTCCTTGCTTAATCCTAATTTGTCCTGCAAAAATTGTAACACTTGCTCCAAACTGTTGACCGAATCCAAAAAAATTCTCTCCTGTTGTATTGGTATTTGGCTGAAGTCCTGTAGTCGCAGGGACATTTAAAAGTAGTGAATAATAAGCTGAATCCGAAACTAAAGACAAAGTATAATTTACATCTTCAGTATTTCCTGCAACATAATTGGCTTTATTGCCTGAACTAGGAGCTAGATTGGGAAATGTAAGAGATCCCAAATTATCTGCTTGAAATTGACCTGGCGTGGCTCCACTGTGAGTAGTCCAGCCATTTGCATTTAAAGATCCCGTAAAGTTAAATGGCTCAAGTACTTGAGAAAAAAATGAATTCCCAAATGACAATACGGCGCAGAGTAAAATTAAATTTCGCATTTTATTTTTTTTCCAAAATTAACTAATCAAAGTGGAAAAAAGTTTAAGGAAAAATTATTTTTTCGAGAATATTTCAGAATTAATGTATTACCCTAGTTCTATTATTCTTTACCAGGAATCTTAATGATGAAACTCACAAGACCTGATCTAGTTTTGATTTATTTTCTAAAAAAACGAGACTTACTAAAAATGAAAAAATTGTTATCCCCATTTGAGTCTCAAGCGTATCTTCTATTAAAAATGAACTGGTTAAAATCACCATAAATGCAATACCTAAAAAATCTAATCTATTATAGATTTCTCTTGTACAATGTAGTAAAACATAGGTGAAATATAGAAATCCAATAATGCCAAAAGTTATAAAAAACGTCAAAAAGGTATTGTGCGCTTCCAATCTATTTTCAGGCAATAATAAAGAATTGGTTTGTTCGTATTTCTTTTTGTATTCGTCTTTTATATCCCCTGTTCCAACACCGAGTAAAAAATTCTCTTTGATCAGTAGCAATCCCGTTTTCCAATACTCTAAGCGTTGTCGTATCGTGCTTCCATTGGGATTATTCGCACAATGAATTTGAAAACGTGCTTCATTTAATTTACCAATAAATGCAGGTGCTTTTTCATTAATATCAGCTGTTCCTTTTTCAACTTCTTTAACATCTTCACTTGTCAATTGTTTAAAACCACTTGAATCAGCTGGTAGTTGCTTTGAGTGCATATACCTAATTAAGGTTGAAGAAACTGGTTGATTCTTTTTGTCTTTGCCAAAATAATCAAATTTTGATGCTTTTTTCCAACATGTGACAAGTTGAGTTTCATTAACAGGCAGTTGAGATTTTTTAGGAGGAACTAACAAATAAATTGATGTTGAAATTAGAATCAATCCAACGAACGAAAGTACTGTCCATGCAAACCATTTCAATTGATTTTGTCTCAACTTAAAAAACCCGTAGGCTATAAAAACAACTAATACAGCAACGAAACCTGAAAGAACTTGACTAACTATCGTATAAAATATCAAATAAGTGACTATTACAAGAAAACTATACTTTTTAGATTTATCAAAATAAAAAAGCGACAAGGCAATCCCAAAAGCAATTAGTAGACTAAATCGGATGTGAGAGCCAAAAAGCGAAAGTTGTCTCATATCCGTATATTCGCGATAGCCAAAAATTTGAAAGTAGGTTAAGATATTAATCGCTGAAATAAAACAAATTGTAGCCAAAAGAAGAGTAAGTATCTTTCCTTTCAAATTCCAACTAGCTTGCGCTTTTGCGAAAACTATTAACGGCACAGTTACCAAGGATGTTTTCATTCTCAAATCGTCGAATCCTTCGATGAGATTTTGGGTCCAGATTAGTCCTAATACATGAAGAAAAAAAAGTCCACTAATAAGCCAAAAAGTTCTATTACTCTTTAGATTTGACCAAATTCCTTTAAAGTCAGCCTCTAATACTAGATTTAATAGCCCTAGAAAAATTCCCATCGACATGAATGCCTTACTACAAACAATACCAACCGCAAAAAGAGACAAAGCCAAAAAATGGATGTAATAATGACTTTTTGGATGCAAAAAGCGATCGAGCATTCTGAATTTTTAAGTAAAACGCTTATTTTTTCAGAAACGTATTGTAGCGAGAAGAATTTTGAAGAATTTCTATTGCATTTGCTATACTTTTATCAGAGGTAAAGCCATTGATAATTCTTCCATTTTGGAAATAATAACGAGAAGTAATTTCATTCTCTAAGATATTTTTAATTTCACTTTTTGACTTTTCAAAATTTGCCTCCTTGGTGGAAGTTAATTTTAACAGAATTGCATCATATTCTTCTTTGATCTTGTCAAAGTCACCCTCCTTTTCTGTGATTTCTTTCCATTTTTTTAACTGTTCTTCTGAAGAATTTGAATAGGAAAAGTCTTGCTTCAGCATATAGTTTTTAAAATCAGAAAGGTCTTGATCAGTCAATTTAAACTTTTCAGCAGCAGCAATTTCTGACTTCTTTTGTCTAAATTCAGTAGCATAATTAAAAATCACATGATTTTGAATAAGAGCTTTCGTAAATTTACTCATCGTTTCTGAGCCTGTTTTCTCATCTGGTTCAATACCTCTCCCATCAATTACATCTCTACCATTTACTGTTTTAAATGTTTTAAGAAGCGAGTCTGCAATTTCGGAGGGTTTATCTCCTTCCTTTTTATCGTAGTATTCTAAGCGTTGGACACAGCGACCAGAGGGTGTATAATATTTTGCAATAGTTAGTTTTACTTTTGATCCATATTTCAAATCGTAAGTTCGTTGCACAAGACCTTTACCGAAACTTGTAGAACCCACAATTACAGCTCTGTCCAAGTCTTGTAGAGAACCTGAAACGATTTCGGAGGCTGAAGCTGAACCTTCATCAATTAAAACAACTAATGGAATTTCAAGATCTTTCGGGTTGTCTAAGGCCTTATAAACTTTATTTTCTTCTTGAATTCGCCCTTTCGTAGTAACAACAGTTTGATTTTTAGGGACAAACATGTTTACAATTTTCACGGCTTCAATAAGCAATCCACCACCATTTCCTCGCAAGTCCAAAATAAGTTGTTCCATCCCTTCACTTTTCAACTTTTCAAAAGACTTCAACACATCAGCATGAGCTGTTTGTGTAAAAGAATTTAATTTGATATACCCAACCTTATCTTTAATAATTCCAGCGTATGGCACATCGGGAATTTTTATCTCATCTCTTGTCAAACTAAGTGTTTTCTTCCCTTGATTAGGTCGATCAACTTCCATAGTAATCGTTGTTCCTTTGGGTCCTTTCATGGCAGTTGAAACCTCATCTGTTGACTTTTTCACCATGCTTTTACCTTCAATTGAAAGTACTTTATCGCCCGCCATTAACCCACTTTTTTGCGCTGGATTGCCCTCATACACTTCTGAAACCACAACAAAATCACCCATTTTAAGGATTTGAGCTCCTACTCCACCGTATTGACCTGTTGTAAGCAATCTATAATCTTCAATATTCGACTCGTGATAATAAACTGTATAGGGATCCAAATCTTTTAACATGGCATCAATAGCCGCCTTGGAAACCTTACCTGTTTCAGGATTATCTACATAATACAATTCAAGATGCTCAAAAATCTGATCCATAATTTCAAGATTTTTAAGGACCTCAAAACCTGTAGATTGACAAAAACCAACCCATTGAAAGGAGATAAAAAAGATAATTGTCAGAAACGTGTTATTGCTTTTTTTCAAGATTTTGTTCAGATACATGACTAATTATTTTATTGAATAACTTACTTATTTTCAACTCCAATTCAACATAATTCATTTTTTCAGCTGATGAATAAATTAAACAAATCGCTAGTTGAAAATCATTTTCTAGTAAAAACGTTTCTAAATTTAATTTATTCTTTCGAATTACCTCACGAATGAGTCTTTTTACATAGTTTCTATCCACTGATTTCTTAAATCTCTTTTTTGGGACGGAAATCAATACTTTAAACGGAACATTTTGTGTAAAAGAAGCAGACTGAATAATTGATTGAAATGGAAATTGTGAAATGCGATTACCACTGGTAAAAACCTGATCTATTTGTATTTTACTACACAATTTATACTTTTTACCAAAATTTTCTTTCACCTTACAAAGTTACATCAATTGAATGATTCAATATCTTTGTGGACTGACGAACCCTAAAAAAAATGAAATTTCTTTTCTACCTATCCCTAATTTCATTCTTTGTTGCAACTTTATGGAGTTGTTCAAATTCCACCAATGATACTAGACCTGCTAGTAAAAGAATAGATAAAATTGTTGCAGACACCATCAATGCCGCATTTCTCAGAGACTCTTCTTTATTTTTAACGGTTGAAATAGGAAGTCAAATTTGGATGAAAAATGATTTACAATTAACTGAATTTTTGAATGGCGACCCAATTTCTGAAGCCCGAAGCAATGACGAATGGATAAAATTTGTAAAAATGAAAAAACCTTGTTTTCGGAAAGTTGGTCAGAGTATATTGTACAATGGTTATGTTCTAAACGATGAACGTGGACTCGTGCCCGAAGATTTCAAAATTCCTACATCGTTAGATTGGGATATTTTGATTAATCAATTGGGAGGAATAATTCCTATGTCAAAAAGCATTTCAAGTTACAACTGGAGCGAAAAAAATCAGACTCAAGCCATAGACTATGAAGGCAATAACTTAAGTGGTTTTTCAGCAATTCCAACGGGATTTATTTATACAAGCGGAAATGTTGCCAAAGGAACCTGTTCATTTTGGTGGGTAAATTCTTCACCACAATCACTTGTTCCAACAAAATTGAGTATTTTTAACATTGGATTTTGTGATTCTGAAATTTCAAGAGGAATGCAATTAGACCCTGCTTTTGGAGCATGTTTGAGATGTTTAAAAAAGAAATAATGAAAAATTTTAAATGTATTTTTTTACTTTTATTTATAATGGGCAGCGCCTTAGTTTTTTCTCAGAGAACAGCTAAGGTTATTCATACGTTTATTGGCGAAGGTACTTTGGGCTCTTCAAAAATAACCTTGAATTTAAACATGCATTCGAATGGTGTATTAAAAGGTTCCTACTCTGCTCAAAATAAATCATTTGCCTTACAAGGAAATCGTCCTATTGGTGAAAGTCAGCAAACAACAGTATATATTACAGACAACACAATCGAAAAAGGATATCTCATTATTCCTTATGACATTGAAGAGATTGAGGTGCTCATTGGGAAATGGTATTCTACTGACGGACAGAAAACACAAGATTTTCAAGTAAAACGAACTCACTAAAATTTTAAGTGCGGCAACTTACTCTTCATCTATTATTTATTTTACCCTTCGTTACCTCTTTTGGTCAAAATTTCAAAAACTGTATTCTTCTAGATCATTGGCAATCAGATACCTTGATTACAAATTCTTCAAATGTTAGATACAGTGGATGTTGGGGTTTTACCCAAAATGGAGATGAATATGCGGTTATAGGGTCTACTGAAGGACATCATTTTTTCAAATTAACGGATGAAGATACTTTTCAATTTATAGATTTTGTTCCTGGTAGATATGTCTCAGCACAGGCAATAACAAGAGAATACAAGAAC
>JBIKQS010000097.1:0-8061 GCA_044349575.1 Crocinitomicaceae bacterium | reverse complement strand
ACAAGCTAAATAGGGATGTAATAAGATAAGTCCGTAAAAATAGATAAAAGACATTTTATGAATTTAATATGTTTGACATTGTGAAAACCCCTTTTTTAGTAACAACCCATTCAGCGGCAATCACTGCACCTAAGGCAAACCCTTTTCGATTGTGTGCCTGATGAGTCATACTAAGGGTGTCAATTTCTGATACATAATTAACCGTATGAGTGCCTGGTACGTTCGGTTCTCGTTTTGCGATAATGGGTAATTCATCATCATTAACTTCAGGCCTCGCATTCAAACCTGTTTTCCAATCGTTGTAATTTTGATTGTAGGATACAATTCCTTTGGCAATTTCAATAGCCGTTCCACTCGGAGCGTCTAATTTTTGTAAATGATGAATCTCTTCTATTTCAGCCTTGTATTCTGGATGATCTGAAAGTAATTCAGCTAATCGTTTATTGATTTCAAAAAATATATTTACTCCCAAACTGAAGTTTGAAGCATAGAGTAAACTACCATTTTTATCTTCACAAATAGCTTTAATCGTTTCTAACTCCTCATGCCACGCAGTTGTCCCAACAACAACGGGAACAGAAGAATTCATGCAATGAATAATATGTTTGGTGGCTAATTCTGGTTTGGTGAATTCAATTGCAACATCTGTTGATGAAAAATCAACATGCTCAATGGGATTATGACTTGTAACGATACAACTGATTTCATGTCCACGCTCCAGGGCTATTTTTTCAATAGCTTGTCCCATTTTACCATATCCTATTAATGCTATTTTCATGCGATTATCTGCGAATTTAATGAAATTTCAATTGAAGTGATATCCCAATAACGTCTTGCTGTAACATTTTAGGTTTTATTCGCAAACTTATATCGTCCGAAACATCAAAATTCACAAAATGTGCTTCTACCCCTGCGTCAGCTACCTGCAAACCATACATCACAAAAAAGAGTAGCATAGAAAGATCACGATTATCAAGGTATTGCCGTTGAAGTGTTACCAAAGCTTGGTCATCATACAGTTCCCACGTTGGATTTAACGAACCTCCGGACATTCTATTGCGATATTCTTTTTTTAAACTGGATTGGGTTAATTGATTTTGAATAAGAAAATAAGATGATGCACCTAATCCGGCATAAATAAGCGGTACCTTCCAATATGCTTTCTTGCGACCTTTGGGCATAGCTCGGTGATTGTAAATTTGACCTAAACCGGGCAGGCAAGCAGATAAAATCACAGCTTT
Source organism: Crocinitomicaceae bacterium (assembly GCA_044349575.1). Classification (GTDB taxonomy): domain Bacteria; phylum Bacteroidota; class Bacteroidia; order Flavobacteriales_D; family Crocinitomicaceae; genus UBA952. Next base: position 6,820 of record JBIKQS010000097.1, on the reverse strand, counting down.
TTTTACTGAATGAACATTAGCGGAATCAAGAATGGAATCTGAAGGATTGTTTTGTTGAGAGTAACTAATCAACGACAGGCATAAAATCAAACTAATCACTAAATAGTTGATCATTGATTTTTTAAAATTTGAATAATTCGATTCAAGTCAGCTTCAGAAGAAAAAGATAACATAATTTTACCCGAGCCTTCTGGGTTTTTTTGTATTGAAACTTTCGAAGCCAGTTTATCTGTTAAATAACTCTTGAAATGTTCTTGTTGTTTTGAAAGTGCTTTTTTTTCAACAGGTTGAAATACAGGTGATTTTGCAGGCGGCTTCACCAAATATTCAACGTCCCGAACCGAAAGGTTTTCCTCTAAAGTGATTCGGTATTTCTCAAGCATTTCTGCTTCGTCTGTGATACTTAACAATGCTCTGGCATGACCCATTGAAATTTTTCCATCTCTCACACCAAGCTGAATTTCTGCCGGGAGTTTCAGAAGACGTAAAAAATTAGTAACAGCAGATCTCGATTTTGATAATTTCTGACTTAATTGTTCTTGCGTAAGGTTACATTCGTGAATAAGTCGATCGTAGGAAAGCGCAATCTCAATGGCATTTAAATTTTCACGTTGAATATTTTCAACGAGTGCCATTTCAAGCATTGATTGATCATTTGCAATCCGAATGTAAGCAGGAACTTCTTTAATATTAGCAATTTGACATGCCCTAAAACGCCTTTCTCCTGAAATGAGTTGGTAGTTATCCCTACCCATCTTACGAACAGTCAAAGGTTGAATTATACCATGCTCTTTTATAGATTCTGCCAGTTCAAGTAGGGCCTCTTTTTCAAAATGAGTTCTTGGATTGAATGGATTGGCCTCAATATCTGAAATTGCAATCATTGAAATGGAACCAACTAGCCCAGATTGATTGGATTTTGTAGTGATATCTGTATCCGAGTTTTCAAGAAGTGCGCTTAAACCCTTTCCTAATGCGGGTCTTTTTTTAGCATTAGAGCTCATGATCTATTTCAATTTTTTTGTCGTCGTTACCAATTTTGGTTAAATTGTTTTTTTGAAGAATTTCTCGCGCAAAATTAAGATAATTCACGGATCCTTTACTAGATGCATCATGCATTACAACGGTATGGCCATAACTTGATGCCTCACTTAGTGTAGTGTTTCGGTGAATTACGGTATCAAAAACCAACTCTTGGAAATGCGTTTTTACTTCGTCAACTACTTGATTCGCAAGTCGAAGTCGAGTATCATACATAGTCAGTAATATGCCTTCGATTTCTAAATCTTGGTTGAGTCTGCCTTGAATGATTTTAATGGTATTTAACAATTTACTCAATCCTTCTAAAGCAAAAAATTCGCATTGCACAGGAATCATTACCGAATCTGCAGCGGTAATTGCATTTACCGTAATTAAGCCCAAGGAAGGAGAACAATCTATCAAAATAAAATCAAAATCATCCTTTATTTTTTCCAATGCTGAACGCAACATCTTTTCACGATTAGGCAAATTTATCATTTCTAATTCAGCCCCAACCAGATCAATGTTTGATGGAATTATAAATAAGTTGGGACTCGTGGTTTCAACGATTAATTCCCTTGGATCAACTTCATTAACAATACTTTCATATATATTGCGAGTGTTTTTGGGATCGATGCCTAAACCAGAAGTAGCGTTTGCCTGTGGATCGGCATCAATGATTAATGTTTTGTACTCCAGAACCCCCAAACAACCGGCAAGATTTATTGTGGTTGTAGTTTTACCAACTCCCCCTTTTTGATTCGCAATAGCAATTACTTTACCCATAGAAATATTTGAGTGTTAAAGTTACGCTTCTTTTGGTTTGAAAATGAGTCTTGGCTCGTTAATTTATCAACGAAAAACGAACATAGTAATCAACGTTGGATTGTTCACTTTATTATTACAACCGTTCAGAATTCAAGGAATGTCTCAATTAAATTTGTTTAAATGAAACAATTGCGGAATGTATTCCTTCTTTTTTTGATTTTGTCATCTACCTTTACACTAAAGGCACAGCATCCTATTGGTGATAAATTGGAACAACTGTATGACCAAGGACATTACACGATTGTTTACCGAAAATCCAAAAAGCATATTGAAAAAGAGGAAACCAAACATTTGTTGGCTCCGAAATATTATTTTGCTTTAGCTGGTCTTCAGAGATCGAATAATCTCTATTGGTTGAAACGAAATCCTGAAGTTATCAATGAGAGTTTTGAAATCCTTACAGAATTCAAAAAGAGCGAAGCGGGTAAACAATTTTTAATAGCACATTCTTATGAATTATATGAATTAGAAAATGATTTGTACAATTGGATTACCGAATTAAAACAATCCAAAATGAGGGAAAATATCCCGAAGTTTTCAGCATTAGTAACCGGATTTTTTAAGGATTTTGATTTTTCTGAATTTGATGTTGCTGAGTTGGGAAAAACCGAATGGAAGGAGGATTTTAAAGGAGTTTCAAAAGTTCGATCAGGCTTAGCTACCTATGCATCTAATTACATGGGTGTTCCTTACAAATGGGGAGGAACAACTGCCGAAGGATTTGATTGCAGTGGATTTACCCAATATGTGCTAAAATCAGCGGGTTATTCAATTCCACGAACGGCAGGAGATCAATACCAGAAAGCAACAAAAATTGATTTGGAAAATGTTCAATGCGGGGATTTAGTATTTTTTAAAAACGACGCTAAAATATCACATGTAGGTATGATTTTATCGCGCAAAGGAAATGAAGTAAAAATGATTCATGCCAGCTCTTCCAAAGGCATCAGTATTGTGGAAATAAATGGATCAGAATATTGGAAAAAAAGATATTTTGCTTGTGGAACGTATTTGAAATGATTTTGGATTTTTCTGAATACGATTAAAACCTAATTTTTTCCCTTATTAAATTGAAGTAAACGAAAGAAAATAGGGTCATAATTAGCGTGTTTAAACCATAATACATGGCATTTACCAAAATGCTATGATTTGTTTCCCATAAATAAAACGTTTTGTCACCGTACAACAATTCCACGAACATTGGCCCCAGAATAATCGTCGTTAAAAACAAGGAAGTGAATGAGATGGGAAATGCGATTAAAAGTCTTTCCAGCCAATGGAAATCAGTATATTGAATGGTAATTAACAATGATAGAACAGTTACAAATAAGGCAATATTATAATAGAAATCTCTGTCAATACCTCCTTTTTGAAAATGAGAAGGAGTAAATATAATCCATGAAGATAATGCCAAGAGCAAGGATAAACGGATCAATATTTTAGCATTTATTTTCAAGCGTAAATTTTTGTTTTTCTTGCATGAAACGAACCTAATTTTTATAATTTACAGGATCTAGCGCCTGAACTGTCCAGCTTTCTAAAAACTCTTTTACCTTTTCGATGCTATGGCCTTTTCCTTCTTCGAGATAGGAGCTATTCTGGGTATGAAGTCGATTTCCGTCTGCATCAAGAATGACAAAAACAGGAAATCCAAATCGTTGTGGGAAACCTAGATCTTTTAGTATATCACTGTTGGTGTTTTCTTTACTGTAATTGAGGTGATAAACGACGTAATTATCATTCAATATCTTTTTCAACTCCTCTGTTTCGTTTACTTTTTTGTCAAAAGCAATACACCAACTACACCAGTTTCCGCCGATTTGCAGTAAAACATGTTTACCATCTTTTTTGGCAGTTGCTATTGCATTTGCAATATCGGTTTTCGCATTTGCTTCGGGGTTGTACAGTTTTTTGGTATATGTATTCTCTTGAGCATTAAAACCTGAGCTAAAAAAGTATGAAATTAATAGTATTAAGATTGTTTGTGTTTTCATGACTGATTTTTAACCGAAGATAGTTATTTAACCTCCATTCTCAAATTTATTCTTTTGAAACTTGTGTCATTTGGATTGTAAAAGGGTCTCATTTTCAAAATTTTTTGATTCAAAATTATAAGATCTGACATTTTATCTAATTCATAAATTCTCCATCGATCCCCTTCTTTCAAATCAAGTTTTTCACTTGAATATCCTTCAATAAACCATGCTTTTAGTGCGTAAGTTCCTTCTTCTAAATGATTTTGGTATTTGTTATAAAGTTCTCCAACTAAAAATGGTTCAACAATACTTTTTTTCTCATTATAAATAAATTCGATGATATTATTGCCATTCATGGCAGACATGATTGCACTTAAATTTTGTTCTTCTTTGATAGTCATTTAGTATAGTTTTTTCTCGGTTGATTTATCTTCCGCTATTTTATGTTCTCTTTATTAATAAGTTTCAATCCTGCTGGTACCGCTTCAATTTTGTTTTATAACGGTTTCAGCTTCGCCGAAGGTGGTGATTTGTACCATAAAACTTTTTGTGAAGACCAATGTTCAAATTTAGTAAAAACGGTCATGCGAAGCTTTGAAGCGTTAATTTGACCAATTGAAAATTAGCGAAGAAAAACATGTGTTATCATACAAATGAAAATATAGTAATTTATCATCTTGTTTTGTTATAATGTCTTATTGTAATAACTGAGGTACTTAAAAATGGAATTGTGGATATTATAATTCTATAGTTTAAACTAATTAATCCTACCATAAACATAAATCCTATTAAAATCCCTAAGCATCCTATACTCATAAAGGTCAAGGTTTTGCTTGGTGACTTTTGAAATAAAGTACCAATTAAAATTAGTTGTCCTAGTAAAGGTAATATGGTAAAAGGGTGGACAATAGAAAGTGGGTCGGTAAATAATCTTGAAATAACTTCGGCTTCTGCCTGAATAAGAAATGAATGATTATTTCCACTCCATTCTAAATATCCGAATAGTGACGTGATAATTATAAGTATGTTTAAACTTTTATCTCTCATTTTGTCTATTGTACATCTTTAAATTGTCTTTTATCCTGAATACTAATGGCTTGCTGCTTTAAGTTTCAGTGCGTTTTGGGGTCAATATTAGCAAATAACAAGAAGCTTCTAACTTGCTCAATAACCTGTCCTAAGGCCAACCCATGTTTTTGACTTTTTTTCCCTATTCATAGGGTGAATTTATCAAAGGTTTTTCCATTAAACTTATATGCTCCGTTTTCATGTGTGCCTAGCCAAATAGTACCTTTAGTATCCTTGTATACACAAAAAACAGGAATATTTTTTCCATTAACCTGAATTGGAAAGTGGTTAATGTATTCACCATCATATCTCCAAATACCTTGTAAGTATGTTGCTATCCATAAGTGGTTATTTTCGTCATTTATAATTGATCCATACTCATTCAAATAACCATCTTTTTTGCCGTCTAAACAACCTATACTTTTTATTCTGTCGTAAAACTGTAAGTTGCCGGTGTTAGTTTTTGAAGAAGATATTTTGTTATAAATGCTATATCGATATTCAGTATTGAACCAAAAATCTCCATTTTTATCTTCTGCAATCGAACGAACACCATTGGCAGGTCCATTATGAATTTCTGTAACGTCTTGTTCGGAAATCCAGTCAAACGATTTTCCATTATAGCGACAAACTCCCAAGGTTGCGGTGCCAAACCAAATATTTTGTTTGCTGTCTTTGTAAATACAATAAATTGCGTAAGGATTGGGATAACTGGGATGTTTTTGGATATAGTCTTCGCCAAGTTCAGATGAAGGAAACTTCAACCTAAAAAGATTGCTGCCATTTAACCGATATACAAAACCTGTGTGTTCCATGCTTTTGAACCAGATGTCATCAGGGTGCAAATTCCAATCACTTTGAGCACATTTTGTTTCTGTCAATTTCAAAAAGTACTTACCATCATATTTACATAAACCTTTGCTTGTGTTGAAATAAATATTACCCAGTTTATCTTCTTTTATCTCTTCGACTCGGTTGTCGGGCAGACCATCTTTTAATGAAAAATGAACGATTGATTTTCCATTATATTTATATAAACCGTCTTTCCAACTACCAAACCAATAATTATTTTCTCTATCCTGATAAATTACCATTATATTATTACTTAATTTACTTACTGTATCCCCTGTTGCAACAGGGTTATTTAATTTCTCAGAAAAGCTTTTTTTCGTATTGTTTTGACCAATACACGAAGTTAAAAATGTAAGTAAGGATAGTAAAAGTAGGGTCAATTTCATTGTTGTTTGTTGTTTGTGTCAATTGTTGTTAATCATTTGCATTGTTAATTGGTTCTCCTTCCTTGCCGCTAACGTTTTTGGGCTTGGTGAAGTTGGTGTCCAGAATGCTATCGAGATTCTCCATCAATTTTAATGTGAAGGTCCTAACTTTGACTCCCTGAAAACTGTCTTTGGAAAATTTAACCGTCACTTTTGCCAAATCCATGATTGCAGATGTTCTTTTTCTCTTTAGTTATTATAGTCGTGGATTACCAACCCATGTGAATGAATTCTGAGAAAATACAATTTTCAATATCATCAAAGTAAGTTCGAATCTCATAACCACTGTGAAGTATCCCCCCTTGTTCATTAAATTCAGATTTACACTTCAAATTAAAAATTTGTTCTCCTTTGTAAATTACAATTGCAGCCCCACTATCTACTAATTGCTTGATATAGTTTCTTATCACAGTTGAATTACCACTATTTTGATTTTTATCTTCTACTCCATGATAAAGGATTAATGTTCTTAAATCGCAGTCCTTATTAGCTTCTTCAACGAGATTAGCAGCATCCTGATACCTTTTTGCAGTTGGACTATAATATCTAACTAAGCTGGAATCTTTTTCACCGCAGCGTAAAATATTGTTAGTATATTCTTGACTAGTCTTACTAAAAAACGTTTTCATATGGTCTAGGTCTACAAAAATT
>JBIKQS010000004.1:0-24731 GCA_044349575.1 Crocinitomicaceae bacterium | reverse complement strand
TAGTTCCTGTCGTTATATTGTTTACAAAGTTTAAAGTAGCTGCCTGACTGACCGTAAAAGTACCCGTTGTCCATGCTGCTAAATTTGACCACGTTCCCGTTCCATTGAAAAACACAGGCCCAAAGGTCTTACCTCCTGAATTAATCGTCTTCGTTCCCGTTCCTAAGAAATACACGTTCATTCCCGTTGTCCATGTTCCCTGAGCAGATACCATTGCCAAATTACCATAGATGTTTAGGTTATTTGCCGATGAATTGGATGCGAAATTTGGCGTTCTAGTAGTAACACTCCAGGTCATGTTGTTGCAATTCGCATTGGCAATATTGAGCGTTACAGTTTGACTTGTTGCTGTAAATGATGAATTATTAAAGGTCACGTTATCATTCACACCGGGAACACCCGCACCACCCGCACCACCAGAACTCAAGGACCATTTGTTGATGTCACTCCAGTTTCCTGTACCTCCAACCCAGTAGTAGTCAATGGCGTAGGATGTTGAATTTAATAAGATTGTAATAACGAAAAGTAGGAAAGTTTTTAAAGTATTCATTTTGAAAAATTTACACTACAAAATTGGCATAACTCAATAAACTGAATATTAATCCAATTTTAACTTTTACCCCATAATCCAAAATCAATCAACTATTTTGAGTTTTTACGTAAAATCATGCAATAGTAGTTAAGTGTTTTTACCCTATTATATTCAAAATCATTCCTATTGATGATTAATAAATTTTTTAACATTTGATGCTCAAGAATACATGATGAATTGGAAAGTAGTAAACTCAACCATTTATTGAAATAAAATGCTAGCATCAAACGCATGAATTGAATAGAAAATACGGGAATATTTTGCAAAAAAGTTTCTAAAATTTACCTTCAAATTAATCCTAAACTTATTCCAAATCGGATAACTGGAAAACGATCAACATTAGCTATTGATTATTATTTTTAATTTTATAAAAATTCAAAGTCCCTTTTTCCCAAAGAAAAATTAAAAAATGAAATCACGCATCACAGAATTAGTTCAATCCCTACAATTAACACCTCATCCTGAAGGAGGGTTTTACAGAGAAACGTATCGTTCGGTGTTAAAAAATCAAGAAGAAAAGTCATTAATGACCTCCATCTATTTTTTGTTAACTTCAGAATCGCCTTCGCATTTTCATCGTATTCAAAGTGATGAGCACTGGTATTTTCACGAAGGGAACCCATTGAGCATCCACCTTTTACATGAAAAAGGATTGGAAACAATCAATTTAGGATTGGATTTAACCAAAAATCAAACTCCTCATGCACTCGTAGAAGGAAACACGATTTTTGGTAGTGAAATTGAAGCTACCGATGGCTATGCGCTGGTTTCGTGTGTTGTATCCCCGGGCTTTGACTTCTCTACTTTTGAGCTTTTTACCAAGGAAGACCTTTTGCCTACATTTAGTGATCATACAGCACTCATTGAAAGATTAACCTAAAAAAGCGCTATTTTTTATCAAGATCATTTAAGATTTTGTTTTGGGTAAAAATGATTTGTCCTAAATTCGTAATCATTAACTAGAATCTACAGCCCATAGAAATGAAAATCACTCGCATTATTTTTTTGAGTACGCGAATACTTATGGTGATTTTTTTTGGAACTAGCTGTACTGAAAAGAAAGATCAGGCAATTGAAAACAAAAAAGAGCTGCCTTCAAAAGCAACTGAAAATAAAGTAGAGGAGCCTATAGCTGATTCGCTTATTCAACGACTGGAATATCCATTTTTTGAAGAAGGAGAACAACTTATTATTCATACTGGCTACACATTGTCATACAATGAAGAAGCTGAACAAGCAAATTGGGTGGCCTATGAACTCACAGCACAAGAAACACAAAAAGCGTTTGAACGAACCAATAAATTTTTGGTAGACCCCTCGATTTCAACCGGTTCAGCCACGGATACTGATTATAAAAAATCTGGGTTTGATCGAGGTCATTTGGCTCCTGCAGCCGATATGGGTTGGTCTTCAACCACCATGATTGAATCATTTTATTATTCCAATATGAGTCCTCAACAACCCGGGTTCAACCGAGGAATCTGGAAGAACTTGGAAAGCTTAGTTCGTACATGGGCAACTGAAAATGAATCGATTTACGTAGTCACAGGACCCATATTAACACAAGGACTACCCACAATCGGGTGGAACAAGGTAGCCATTCCCAACTACTATTACAAGGTAATCTTGGATTACAGAAATCCATCCATCAAAGGTATTGGCTTTGTTTTACCCAACACTTCTTCAAAAGAGCCCTTGCAACGATTTGCCATAAGTATAGATAGCGTAGAAAAAATTACCGGAATCGACTTCTTTTATTCGTTACCCAATGATCAAGAAGAAAGAATAGAAGCGGAACTTTGTATTCCTTGCTGGACGTGGAAATCAAGTGGCAAATCCTATACATCCAATGCAAATGGATCTCAATGCATAGGTACAACAAAAAAAGGAGCTCGTTGCAGACGTACTACCTCAAACTCATCCGGAAAATGCTTTCAACATCAATAAAACTTTTTGAGAAACACGGCATCAACCGGAACTATAGTAAAATTTTTGGATGTAAGTGTTTAAACCTGATGCTGAAACGAAAAAAAGATCTTAGTATTTACCAATAAATCTGTAAATTATACCAGCTTTGGTGGTTAAATTATTGGATTCAACATCAAAAGTTGCACTCCCGGCTTTTTTTGATTCAGCCCATTCCCAAAAAATATACGTATCCTTGTTGGCCCATGTACCCGTATATAAAACAGGCGAATCTATAGCCTCCGAGATATCTGCTCCTGCACGGACATCAATTCTACCAGATTCATCAAAAATAAAATAGAATGCTTTTCCATTTTTAAATATGGGCGTAGCTGTTGAGTCACATGAAACAAAAACGGTATTGTTGATTTTTTCCATAATCAAATCGGTTTGAGCAAATGTTGAAAAGGAAGTACAAAGAACAATTAGGATTAAAAGATTTTTCATAAACTCATCAATTTTAGATTGTTGTGCAAAAATAGGAAATTCGTTTAAATAATTTAATTATTTCATTGAAATTAAGCTAATTACTTATTTAGCAAGCTTGTTATATACCTTTTGCTAAGTCGAACAAAGTAATCCAAAAAAAATTCTATTTTAACTTCCAAACGCATGAGAACAATACATGCCAGCACATGTAAAAGAAGGAACGATATAATTTTAGAGATAATAACGAGTTGAGCATTGCTGAATCAATTATGCTGTTTAATTTTGTTCATGATTTCATTTGCGTTGATTCAAACAGGAGAACTTGTTACCAGAAACTCATTATACGATTCGTATCAGCTGTTAATTCTAGTTTTAGGAGTGGCATTTCTGGGAATGGCTCGCTTGAGTAATTCAAAAACGATAAGTTCGGCTGTGGGAACTTTATTGAATTTTAAAACGGAAGTTACCTTCAACGACTCCATTAAAATTCATCCAATCGGTTCTTTTTTCTTAGTTCTCAATTTTCTTTTTAGCACATCTCTCCTCCTACTGCTTAGCACGCAATCTTTTTTCGACAATTCGATGAGTCATTACCTTTTTTCTTTTGGGCTGGCACTTGTAATTCTTTTAATTTATCTTATCGGAATTTATCTCGTAGGTTTTATTACCTCCTATTCCAGCAAACTGCCGGTCGGTTTTTTACATAATCTGAATTTCATACATATCTGTGGTTTAGCAGCTTTAATCATCGACTTACCTTGGTTATTAAATGCCCAATGGAATGTTCAGTTTTCAATTCTAGCCTTGATTGTGTTTTCACTTTTGTATGTAATACACCTCATAAAAATAGCCTCTTTTGCCTTTCAAGAAAAAATTTCGTGGTATTATATAATTTTGTATCTTTGCACCCTCGAATTCTTTCCAGTTTACATGTTTATACATGTTTTTCTGAAATATTCGGAAGTATAGTAAACGGTTAAACTTTTTAGAATTGGCTATCAAATCAATTTTAGTATCTCAACCTAAGCCAGAAGGAGAGAAATCCCCTTACTACGATTTGGCTGAAAAATATAAAATCAAAATTGATTTTAGACCTTTCATTAAAGTTGAAGGTGTCGATGCAAAAGAGTTTAGAGCTCAGAGAGTAAATCTACCAGATTTCACAGGTATCATTCTAACATCTAAGGTTGCAGTAGATCATTTTTTCAGAGTTGCAGATGAAATTCGCTATGAAGTTCCCGATGATTTGAAATACTTCTGTATTTCAGAGGCTGTTGCACTTTATCTGCAAAAATACGTGGCTTACCGCAAGCGGAAGATATTCTTTGGTAAACAAACCATTGAACAACTTGCTGACGTAATGAAAAAACACAAGGATGAAAAATTTCTTTTGCCTTGTACCGATATCCTAAGAGATAATATCCCACTAACTCTTGAGCAGCAAAATATTGAGTTTACAAAGGTAATTCTTTACAAAACTGTAGCGGCTGATTTATCTGATCTCGAAGACGTAAAGTACGACATGCTTGTATTTTTTAGTCCGGGAGGAATTGAATCATTGTTTAAAAATTTTCCAGATTTCAAACAGGAAAAGACATCCATTGCAGCATTTGGAACAACTACCTCACAAGCTGTTATAAAAAATAATCTGCGTTTGGATTTACATGCGCCACAACCAAATGCGCCATCGATGGTAGGAGCAATTGAGTTGTATATCAAAGAAAGATTAAAGAAAGGATAATAATTTAGCTACTTTTTCTTTCTACTTTTCTGTATTTTTGCCAAAAATTTTATTTTAAATCAACTACTAGGATATGAAACAGTTAATTCATGATTTCCCAAAGCACATCGAAGAGGCGCTAACAATTGCAAAAGCAGCGATACTAAAAAACCCAACAAATAAAATAGATAATGTTATTATTTGTGGAATGGGCGGTTCGGGTATAGGCGCTAAAATAGTTTCGAATTGGGTGTATGATGAAATCAAAATACCTGTATCATTAGTAACAGATTATACCCTACCCGCTTTTGCTTCTTCTAATTCATTGGTTATCGGATCATCATACTCAGGTAATACAGAAGAAACAACATCCGCTTTAGAAGTTGCTAAATCATTGGGTGCACATATCGTTTGTGTGTGTAGTGGCGGAAAAATGGCAGAATTTTGTAAGGAAAACAACTACGATTGTATACTAGTACCGGGAGGAAATCCACCAAGAAGTACCTTAGCATACTCGTTGGTTCAACTCCTTCATATCTTACATTCGTTTCACCTAATAGGTTCCTCCACTAGTGAACAAATGGAAAAGTCTATGTCCTTGTTGACAGACAATTTAGAGGAAATTCAAACGGTTGCCAAAGACTTATCTAAGCATTTGTTTGGAAAGGTTGGTGTCTTGTACGGAGAAACCATTTATGAGGGTGTAATCGTAAGAGCAAGACAACAATTCAATGAAAATTCAAAATATTTGTGTTGGCATCATACTATCCCTGAAATGAATCACAACGAGCTTGTTGGTTGGGGAGGTGGAGATCAACGATTTGCTCCCGTATTTTTTGAAACTTCAGATATTCACCCAAGAAATAAAAAACGGTTTGAAATTACTCGTAAAGCTACCGAGGACAAATGTGGAAAGGTAATGACTATCAATGCTAAAGGTGGATCTAGAGTTGAACAAGCAATCTATCTCATTCATGTGGTAGATTGGGCTTCTTTCTATTTGTGCGAGGCTAATAACCAAGATATTATCGACATCAAGATTATTGATTATTTGAAAGGAGAACTTTCTAAGTTTTAAGTTATGTCTCCACTTGTTTCCTGTCATTTCTTAGGGAAGGTTGATTACAAAGAAGCGTGGGATTATCAGGAAAAATTATTTCAAGAAGGTGTTCAACGAAAAATCGATCTACGCAACGGAACTGGGCAGCTAACTCCTGAAAATCATTTACTATTTTGTGAGCATCCGCACGTTTACACGTTAGGTAAAAGCGGAGATAAAGAGCATTTATTGTTGAATGAAGGGGAATTGGAACAAAAAAATGCTACGTTTTATCACATCAACCGAGGTGGGGATATTACCTATCACGGCCCAGGTCAATTAGTGATTTACCCCATTTTTGATTTAGAACAATTTTTTACTGATATTCATAAGTACATGCGCTTTTTGGAAGAAGCGGTGATTCGTACCTTAGCCAAATTTGGTATAAACGGGGAACGAAGTGAGGGATTGACAGGTGTGTGGCTGGAACCAAACACTGTAAACGCACGAAAAATTTGTGCCATGGGCGTTAAAAGTTCTAGGTGGATGACCATGCATGGTATTGGTTTTAACATTTGCACTGATTTAAATTATTTCAACCATATTATCCCTTGTGGAATACAGAATAAAGATGTAACTTCAGTGGAAAAAGAAATTAACAGATCTATAACGGTTGAAGAAATTATTCCACTAATACTCACTGAACTTAAAGAGCTTTTTGGTTTTGATATAGTAGAAAAATGAAGAAAACAGCCAAAAAAATAGGAAAAGCAATTTTATTTTCTCTTTTGGGGCTTATACTCGTTGCTAACTTATTCATTATTCTTTCCGGTAGGTATTACTTGTATTCTGGCATAGCAAAAACCTATCTTCGTGGGGAAACAGGTCCTGGAATTTATGACCTTGATCTATTTCCAAAAACATCCATAAAATCCGGAGATCAAAATTTTAAATGGAGAAATCACCCAAAGAAAAACAGTTTTCAATTTTCTGAAAAACAAGCTGCCTATCATCAAGAATGGGGCACAACTGCTTTTTTAGTCATTAAAAACGACTCTTTATTTCTTGAAAAATACTGGGGCGACCACAATGAAAATACGGTATCTAATTCATTCTCAGCAGCAAAAACTATTATTTCCTTACTTATTGGAATTGCATTGGATGAAGGACATATTAAAAGTTTGGATGAACCGGTAGGTAATTATATTCCTGAGTTCAATAATATGGGAAGAAATGTAATTACCATTCGACACTTGCTACTCATGGCTTCGGGGCTAGACTGGGAAGAAAGTGGTAGCAACCCCATATCAGAAGCCGCTGAAGGTTATTTCACCGATGATTTATACGGATTGGTAACCCGACAATTGGTAGTTGAAAAACCGGGTGTTCGGTTCAATTATCAAAGCGGCAACTCCCAAATTCTCGGAATCTTGTTGAGCAAAGCTACAAAAAGGCCGTTATCCCAATATATGGAAGAAAAGTTGTGGAAACCTATTGGGGCTAGTTCACAAGCTTATTGGAGTATGGATGATGAAAATGGAATAGAAAAATCATTTTGTTGTTTTTACGCTACTGCTCGGGATTACGCATTACTTGGAAGGCTTTTATTGAATAAAGGCAATTGGAATGGAAAACAATTGATCTCGAAAAATTACATGGATGAACTTGTTAAAACACCAGAACTTAAAACCGAGGAAGGAACGCCTAATCAACGCTATGGTTTGCATACTTGGGTGTATTACAATCAAGGAAATCCCGTTTATTATTTCAGAGGGTTTAGAGGGCAATACATAATCACTATTCCAAAAGACAATCTTATCATTGTGCGCATAGGACAGAAACGAGAACAAAACTATAACATACCTGTTGAAAAGAAAAACGATAAAAAATTCTTGGATGAAAACCTCGATAAAGTGGGACATTCTCCAGATGTTTTTAGATATATTGAAGATGGATATTCTATTTTAAACGCATTGAAATGAGAGAAGAATTATTTGGTCCTAAAGTGGAAAATGTAGGGGTTGCCGTTGTCCAACTCCTAAATGAAGAGAACCTTCCTGAATATTGCGTGTACCTATTGAATCTCAGAGAAGACATCATAGAGGGGATAATAATTACGAGTACAGGCTACGGCGAAAATGCAAATACAGGTGAAAAAATAAAAACCTCAACATTAAGACATTGTATCGAGTTATTATTACCCAATGAAGCCGCTAAAATTGAGCCAATTATGGAGGATGTTTTTGGGATTTCAAACGAATACTGGGTTAGTTTTTGGATCAATGATGTGATGTATGACAAAAAGTTTGTGTTTCCGCCAGAAACTATTTGCGAAAAAAATTTAAAGCCTATCAAGCAATTGGGAGCGCGTGGAATAATGATTCAATAAGCTATGGTTAGAGTATTCGCGACATTTTTTCTTTTCCTCCTTCTCAATTTTGGTGCTTTGGCTCTTGGAGGTTTCTTAATGGGCCAAAATCCAGGTCAAAACCAATGGTATCTTTCTCAAAATCTAGCTCCTTGGACACCACCCGGATGGGTGTTTGGTGCCGCCTGGACACTGATCATGTTGCTTTTTTCAGTTTACATGACTTATGTATGGAGAAAAAATCCCGGAAAGCAAAATGCACTAATTTACGGAATTCACTTGCTACTAAACATATGTTGGAACCCCGTTTTTTTTCAATTTCATCTTGTGACAGCTGGATTGGCAATTTTAATCACACTTTTTAGTGTTATTCTACTCAACCACCACAAAAATTTTGGTTGGAAAAACTGGAGTATTTTGTTGATTTTACCTTATTGTATATGGTTGTGCATAGCCACCTCGCTCAATTTATATGTATTATTGAACAATTAAACGTCCTTTCCATCTCGGTTTATATCCTAAAAAGGCCATTAGCATAACTCCATTTAAAATCGGAAGTAGAAGCAAGTAAACAGGAACTAAAATCCACAAACCAAACGACTTTCTTCTTTTGTAAAAGTCAAACGAAAACAATAATTCAAATACAGTTTTTACTCCTGTCAAAAATAAGGCTGAATTAATAGGTAAGAATAACCAACATCCAGCGAGAAAAAAAAGATTTGTGAATGCAAAAATAAACTGGATTTGAGCAAGCGTATTTGCCAATTTATCACCAACTTTAAAAGCTTTTCCTAACCATCTCATGCGTTGATTAAAAAATTCAGAGAAAGATTGTGGCAATGTAGTCTCAACTTCTAAGGATGAATCGGTTTGAACCTCAATTTGTTTGTTGTTCTTTTGGAATTCACGCAACAAGAATACATCATCACCGCTATCAATTTCAAAATAAGATGATTCGCTAACCGCTTCAATATAAGCTTCTTTCTTAAACAAAAGATTTGCCCCACTGCAAAAAATAGGGCGACTCCAACCGGTTATTGATAGATTCAAAATAGTTGCAAAAAAGACATCTTGTTGCAAAAAGCGATTTAAAAAACGCGATGAAGTATGTGTAACAGGTAAAACATGTAAATCTGCTTCTTTGAGTTGGCCAAGATTCAAAAAGTACTCATTTGACCACTGAATATCAGCATCTAAAGTGAGAATATATTCTGTTTTTGCAGCCATTACACCCTTATAAATAGCACGTTTTTTACCCATTTCATTCTGTGGTAATGCAATACATTTTATCGTATCAGTTAGCAATTGCTGAATCCTATTATCAGATTGATCCACCGAATGATCATCTACAAAAATTAATTCAAATGGAAGGGAATCCGACTCACGAATCAACTTCAACAAAGGTGCTATTCGTTTTTCCTCGTTTCTAAAGGGAATAACTACCGATATGTTTTCTAAGCCAATTGAATTACCTCTTTTGGCACTGCCATTTTTTTTTAGCAAACGATTCCATCCTCCACGTAGAAATACCATCAAATACAAGGAATAAACCAACAAGTAAATTACAAGTACAATCATTCTCCTCTTTTCATAAATGTGATGTAACACCAAGCAATACAAACTGGCAGAAAATTATTTACTAACCAAATAAAAAATGTGGCATACAAAACAGGCAAAATCGGATAATTTGCCAATTCAAATACCGAAACAGTTACACTTTCACGAATAACAATATTCCCTAAAAACAAGGATGGTGAAAAAGAAACAAAGAGATAACTAATCCAAATATAGGTGAACAGCTGAAAATCTAAGGTAATTGAAAATGAATGTAATACCAGACCAAATTGCAGTGAAAAAACAAGGAATCTGATAAGACTCAATACCAGCAAGTATAGAATGGAAATTAAATCTGTTTGATTGAACGTATAATTGCGAATATTCTCTGGTAGAGAAATTATTTTAAATTTTTGCAAAATGAAAACTATCAGCCCGATGAGTAGCAGAACGACAATGAAGTTTATGGAAATGGGACTTGGGGTTATATTCAAAATAAACATGGAAACAAGACCAAAAATGAAGGTTATAAAAAACTGAGTGAGATTTGCCAATTGAATCCAAGTGGATAATTTGAGCCGGTCTTCTTTCCGATAATAGAAGATTCTTCCAATAAAATTGGAGGGAATTCCTGGGATTAAAAACTCACTTAAAATTCCAGATGCAAATGAAATTTTTGTCTTTTTTTCCGAAATTGAATTTCTCAAGAGGATTAATTTCCATTTAGCGTATTCTATCAACCAATTGAAAGGCATGAGCAAAAATGCTATCCAAAAAGTGAAGTGTAATGTTGGTGGCGTATTCGTTAAATCAATCTTAGGCTTGAAATAGAAAGTCAACATAACCAAAATTGGCAATACTAGAAATTGTATTAAAAGATGATATGATTTAAGGTTTTTGAACAAGTAGTTGGTTTTAACAAAAGTAAGAGAATACCATCAATTTACGCATCAATGAATTATTTTTACAGTACAAAATGCGAATTGTAATTTCGTAATCAATAAACACGTATCAGACATGATAAAAATCAACGTATTTTCAATAAAATCAATTACTTGTGCAACCTTTGTCCAAAAATTTCAATCTGACATTTATACGCGAACTTATGAATAAGAATTTTTTACTGCTTTTTTCTTTGCTTATAACATGGTACTCTGAGAGTCAAACTTTGATTTTTGCCGAACTTACAGGTTCACCAACGGTTAATACAACCGGCTGGAATTTGACAGGGGCAACCTACACAGGAGATACTGGTGGGGATGCTGACAATTTTTCAGATGAAATAATTCTTACCGATGCTATTGGGAACTCAAGTGGAGGAATTTTTTACAATGAATCGATTGATTTATCAACGTGTTATCAATGGAAAGTGGAATTTGATTTCCGCATGTGGGAAGGAAGTGCAGCAGATGGAATTGCTTTTTGTTTTTTAGATGTCCCTCCAACTGGTTTTGTAAATGGAGGTGGGGTTGGTATTCCTGCTGCTTCAGATGGCGTTTTCGTTATTCTAGATACCTATGACAATGGATGTGGTGCCAATCCGGAAATACAAATTTTCCAAGGTCCTGGGTATAATGAATGTGGTGCTGGCATGATAAATCGAGCAACAAGCATGAACTTTTTACGATCCTCGAATTATCAAACATGTCGGATAGAGTACAACAGTGGATTAATTTCCGTGTATGTTAACAATAACCTATATTTAACTGGTAATTATAATGCAAGTTTTATCGGTTACATGGGATTCACCGCAAGTACAGGTGGATCAAACGATAAGCATTCAATTAAAAATGTTCGGATTTTTGCTGATATTGCCGTAGCAAATGCTGGTCCTGATGTAACAATTTGTAGCGGAGAGACAGCGCAATTAGGCGATTTAAGTAATTCAAACTTCAACTATTCGTGGACCGGAGATTCAAATGTTAGTTCAACAATTATTTCAAATCCAACTGTCACACTTTCAAATACCACCTCAAACCCAATTACCTATACCTATACGCTTCAGACAACCTTGGTAAATTCTCCAAGCTCATGCCCTGATAATGATATTGTTACGGTTACTGTTAACCCAACACTTGGTTCAATTACAAATGCTTCTATCTGCCAAGGAGGAACGTATTCTTTTACGGGACAATCTTATACAACAGCAGGAACATACCTTGTAAACTTACAATCAGTTTTTGGATGCGATTCAATTGCAACCTTGAATTTATCTATTAACTCCATTCAGAATACGACACTCAATGAATCTATTTGTCAAGGCTCAACTTTTTCTTTCAATGGACAAAATATTGGGGTTCCTGGGCAATACACGCAAATTACACAAACTTTATCGGGTTGTGATTCAACAGTGATTTTAAATTTAAATGTAAATCCTGTTGTAACTACCAATCTTAATGAAACAATCTGTACCGGCGAATCTTACCCATTTTTTGGACAAGTTCTAACAAGTCCAGGAAATTATTCGCAAACGCTACAATCTGTTAGTGGATGTGATTCTGTAGTTTCCTTAACTCTGACTGTCACCCCTATTCCTGCTGCACCACCAATAAATTCGTCAAGCCCAGTGCTATGTCCAGGAGATTTTGTCACCTTAACAGCTAATTCAGCTTCAAATGCCCAGTATTTTTGGTCAGGCCCATCCAATTATTCATCCACTGGGTCAACAATCTCATTTCCCGTTCAAGAGTCCAATATGGGGGTATATTCTGTATATGTAATTGTTGATGGTTGTCAATCAAGCACCTCAACATCACCAGTTTCAATTCTAAATTTAAATGATTTTGAGGATTTTGAATTTCCAAATGTTATTACACCCAATGGCGATGGCATAAATGATTCATTAGATATAGATGGCTACTTTAAAACCTGTCAAGAATATACCTTAATGATCTATAACCGCTGGGGTCAATTAATCTTTGAACAATCTTTAAATTCGCCCTCATTTTCTGGTAAAACCAATGGTGACCAAGATTTAGTAGAAGGAATTTATTTTTACACGCTCAATTTTGGTGTGGAAAGAAAAAATGGGTTCCTTCATATAATTCGCTAGTATTATTTTTTCAGAATTCTGCAACTTTTAAGACAATAAAAGTGTCTATATTGATACGTTCTAACTACATTTGCGCATGTCCTTATTTTTTAAATTCAGTCTGCTCCTTGTATTTGTATCACTGACTATATTCACTTATGGACAAAATTCACTAAATACTTCAGGTGCGGGGTTGAGATGGGTTTCCGTTGGGGATGTGGATGTTGTAGGAAATCAGATAACTGTTGAAGCAATTTTTAGAAAATCAACAACGGCAAACGCAACAAATATTGTTTCTAAACATACGGATCCTGCTACTTGCAATTACTTGTTAAGGCCAAACAGTTTTCAAATTGCCACAAATAATGGCTTTTTTGTTTGTCTAAATTCACAACCCACGCTTCAAAATACCTGGTATCATGCTGCTGCGACTTACGATGGAAGTGTAATCAAATACTACATTAACGGTTGTTTGATAAATTCAATCCCCGCCAGCGGTAATCTTGTAAATAATGATCTAATTACAGGAATTGGTATGCAATCTCAAAATCCAACTGCAACCACTGAAAATTTCAAGGGCAATATAGATGAGGTTCGTATTTGGAATGTCGCGCGCACCGAACAAGAAATTCAACTCAATATGAATTTGTTATTTCCAACAACTCAACCTGGGCTTTTGGCATATTACAAATTCAATAACAACTATCTAAACTCGCAAGGCAATACAGCTTTTGACGGGGTAGCTCAAGGAACTTTAAGTTTTGATGTTGAAGCCCCATTATTTATTCCATTAACACTAATTTCAGCTCTTCCAACGGATGCTTCTTGTTTTGGATATTCAGATGGATCTGTTTCTATAACCGCACTTGGAACTGGCGCATTAACGTATTCAATTGATGGCGTGACGTACGTACCAGGTTCAACTTTTAGTAATTTACCCGCCGGAACCTATACAGCTTATGTGAAAAGTCCACAAGGATGTATTGTAACTCAAACCTTCACCATTGGAGAACCGCCAGAAGTCCCGATCCCGGTAATGACTTATCCCAGTCCCTTGTGCGAAACAGATAATCTAGTTCTGCAAATTGACACGCTTTCAGGCGCAACGTGCACTTGGACAGGACCAAATAATTTCTCAACGAGCTCTTTAGATACTGTAATTTTAAATGCTGGATTTATCAACAGTGGAGATTATTCTGCGTTTTTTACTTTAAATGGATGTAACAGCGATACCTTGGTGGAAACAATTACAGTAAATCCAATTTATTCAATTGTAATTGATACAACTATTTGCTCCAATGAATTTTATGCATTAGGTAATCAAAATTTAAATACAGCAGGATCCTATATGCTTGCCCTTCAAACAGTAGCTGGATGTGACTCAATAATTAACCTAACCTTAAATGTTAATCCATCATACGACATTCAACGGGATACTACTTTGTGTGAAGGGGAGTTTTTTACATTTGAAGGACAAGTTTTAAATGCAACAGGAACATATCCATTTTTTTTACAAACTACCTTAGGTTGTGATTCAACAATTACCTATAATTTAATCGTATACCCCATTCCTGCTCCACCAGTTATAACTACAAATAGTCCGGTTGAATGTCCTGGCGATTTATTCACCTTTGTTGCAGATTCTGTTCAAGGAGGAACTTTTGAATGGTTTGGGGTAAACAATTTCACGTCAACTTCTATATCCAATTCATTCAATGCCGAAATTGGTGATATGGGAATTTATGCGTCAACCGTTACCGTAAATGGCTGTACCTCTCCCCTGTCTGAAATTGAATTAATCATTAATAAAATCTACACCTTTGATGATTTTGATTTCCCAAATGTATTGACACCTAATGGAGATGGACTTAATGATGTGTTAGACGTTGAGTCTTACTTCCAAACTTGTCAAGAATTTACCCTTTATATTTTTAATCGAGTGGGTAATTTAGTATACGAACAAAGCAATGGCGAACCCGTTTTTGAAGGTAAATATCAAAACACAGATGATATGATGGATGGTGTTTATATTTATAAATTGGTATACGAAAAAGGTGAAAAAAATGGCTTTATCCATTTAATTCGTTAAACTCTATCTGTTTTTAATCTATTTCATGTTCATTCTTATCGGAAAAAGTTAATTTTGAAAAAATAACGCTGGATTAAGATGTCGATTGAAATTAAAAATCTTTTTAAGTATTACGGAGAACAAGCTGCGGTTAAAAATGTGAGCTTTTCTATACCCAAAGGACAAGTTGTTGGATTTTTAGGCCCGAATGGTGCTGGAAAGTCGACTACCATGAAAATCATAACCGGATTTATTCCGTCGTCTGAGGGAAGTGTGGAAGTATGTGGCATGCCAGTGGATACAAACAACTTAAAAACCAGAGAAAAAATCGGTTATTTACCCGAGAGCAATCCGCTATATACCGATATGTACGTGCGTGAATATTTGGAATTTGTGGCACGAATTTATAAAATCAAAAATCGAAAAAGTCGGGTAGATGAAATGATTTCTCTTGTAGGTTTGGAAGTGGAGCAACATAAAAAAATTGAAGCTCTGTCTAAAGGATACAAGCAGCGAGTTGGATTAGCTCAAGCCATTATTCACGATCCAGAAGTATTAATTTTAGATGAACCAACATCCGGATTAGATCCAAACCAATTGGTCGAAATTCGTGAATTGATTAAAAATATCGGGAAAGAAAAAACTGTATTGTTATCTACTCACATTATGCAAGAGGTAGAAGCTATTTGTCAACGCGTTTTAATCATAAAAAGAGGAGAATTAGTTGCTGACAATATATCAAGTGAAATTAAATACAGCGATTCAAAACTGACAGTTTTTGTTGAATTTAACCAAGTAGTAGCTAAAAACCAATTGACTAAAATTCAAGGCGTTGAATCGGTTAAACAATACCAAAATGGGTGGTTAATCGAATCTTCAGACCAGATTGACATCCGACTCAATATTGCTGAATTTGCTCAAAAAAGTGGCCTGTTACTATTAACTATTAAGGTTGAATCAAAATCTTTGGAAGATTATTTCAAAGATTTGACAAAGAATTAAGAAAGCAGATTTAACTTACTTTGAATTTCGTCGCTTTTCCAACCAAGTAGGAACTTTCTTTTCTTTTTTCTGCAGATCTCCCAATAATTTATCTGCTAAATCTGGTCGCTTAACTTTGTCTAATCGAGATTTAATCCATTGATGATTTTCACGTTTATACCAAAAGAAGAAACGATTTTGATTCTGCTTTTCCTCCTTCGTTTTTGCCGTTCTCACCGGTTTTAAAGTATATGGATGAACACCTGTATAATAAATCACTTCAGCCACAGTCATAGGCGTTGGTGTAAAATCCTGTACTTGTTCCAACTGAAAACCCATATCTTTTGTCTCTGCGGCCAAATTTGCCATGTCCTCTTCTTCACAACCTGGATGTGAGGAAATGAAGTAAGGTACCAACGGTTGATTGAGTTTATGTTTTGCTGAAATTTTATCGTATTTTTCCTTGAACTTATGGAAATATTTAAACGAAGGTTTTCGCATTACACGCAACGTCGCATCAGAAGTATGTTCGGGAGCCACTTTTAATCGACCACTAATGTGATGTTGAACCAATTGTTCAATGTACTCATCGTGATTGCCATCCTCATTGTTTTTATTAAAATCATCTACCAATAAATCATACCGAATTCCGCTTCCCACAAATGCTTTTTTAACCTTTGGATTGGCATCTACTTTTTTATACAACTCAGTCATTGGTTTATGAGAAGTATCTAAATTGTTACAGATTACTGGATGAATGCAGCTTGGCGAGGTGCAACGGGCACAAATAGCCTCATCCTTGCCTTTCATTTTATACATGTTAGCTGAAGGACCTCCTAGATCTGAAATATATCCTTTGAATTCCGGATGATTAACAACTTCTTCAACCTCAGCCAGAATAGATTTCTCACTCCTAGAAGCAATGAACTTTCCTTGATGTGCTGATATCGTACAAAAACTACAACCACCAAAACATCCACGATGCATGTTGATGGAGAATTTAATCATTTCGTATGCAGGGATAACACCTCTCTTTTTATACTTCGGATGAGGTAAACGCGTATAAGGCAAATCAAACGAGCGATCAATTTCCTTTTCATTCATCGTTTTGTATGGCGGATTTATTACCAACGTTTCATTACCAACGTGCTGAATTATCCTATTTGCTTCCCATTTGTTAGACTCTACTTCAACAATTTTAAAATTTGCCGCGTATTTAATTTTATCATTCAAACATTCCTCGTGACTGGCCAATTCAACCGTTTCCCAATTTTTGTTTTTGGGTAATTCTTTTTGTTTGTCTTGTAAAAAAGCAACTTGTCGAATGGTTTTAATTTGATTAAATGGAATACCTTTTTTCAGTAGATTCAATAATTCGCGCAAGGGCTGATCTCCCATACCATAAACCAATCCATCTGCTCCAGAATCGACCAAAATAGATGGCATCAATTTATCTTTCCAATAATCGTAATGCGTCACACGGCGCAAAGAAGCTTCAATTCCACCAATCAACACAGGTACATCTGGAAAAAGTTGTTTGAGAATTTTTGTATAAACGGTTGTAGCATAGTCAGGACGAAAACCCGAAACTCCTCCAGGTGTATAAGCATCTGTTGAACGTAACCGTTTTCCTGCAGTGTAATGATTAACCATTGAATCCATGCAACCGGCTGTTACACCAAAGAACAAACGAGGTTTACCCAACTTTTTAAAATCGCGCAAATCATCTTTCCAATTAGGTTGAGCAACAATCCCGATGCGAAGGCCTTCATCTTCAATGATTCTACCAATAACCGCTGTACCAAAAGCAGGATGATCCACGTAGGCATCACCTGAAATGAGAATCACATCAAATTCTTCCCATCCGCGCTTTTCGGCTTCCTTGAGCGATAAAGGCAACCAATCGGATAATGGTCTTTCGTTTTGCATGGTATAAAATTATCCAAAAAAAACAGTGTTTGAATTATTTTAGGAAGGAATGTCTCTAAATTAAATGCTAATTGACCGATAATTAACCTATTTTTAGTTTTCTTACCAAGATTACATGATATTTTTCTTCCAAAGATTTTTTGCAAAGTCTTTAAATTCTTTTGGCTCTTCTTGAATGCTTAAAAGGTACTTTAACCACTTCTACCATTCAAATGCTTCGGGTAACATCCATTTATTTTGAACTCGTAGGGTTTGTTCAATGATATCGCGCACACAGCCTTTTCCGCCATTTATGGGTGACTGATAATCTACCATTTGTTTGATATCGGAAACAGCGTCTTGTGGGCAACAGGACAAGCCTGCTTGCTTCAAAACAGGATAATCTGGAATATCATCACCCATGTACATAATTTCGGCATCCACCAACGAATGTCTTTTTTTAATATCATTATAAACCTCTATTTTTCGAATAGAGCGCAAATGAACCTCTTTCAAGCCTAAACCCAATAATCGTGCTTCCACATCTTTTGAATGACCTCCGGTTATTGCAAATAAATTATATCCCAACTTCGATGCATATTGAACCACATAGCCATCCTTTGAATTGAAGGTTCGCACTACATCATCATTATACAACAGTACTCCTCCATCTGTAAAGACACCATCCACATCAAAAATGAATGTTGTTATTGCTTTTAGTTTCTCTTTATAACTGGTCATGGCCATGTGTTTTTAATAAGCTATTTGTCAGTATTTTATAAATTTCCTTTTCGTCAAAATCTAGCAAATCTAAGTGGTTTTTAATCGTACTTAAATCATTTCTTACGGCTGGACCCGTTTGCGCGTCATTAGCAGAAAGTTCCTTAAGTTTAGCAAAAGTTTCCTCTATCAAAGCAGAAAATAAATGAGGATCAATGTCGTTCTTTTGCGCTAATTTTTGTCCAAGATTAATCAAGTGATTACTGAAATTATTAATAAAAACAGCAGAGAGATGGATGCGCTTTCTCTTGTTCGAGTCACAGTATTCAAGTGTATCACTAATCTTAGCTCCAATTTCTTGTATAACATGAGCCACTTGCGTTGTTTTTGCCTCAATCAAAAGCGGAAACTTAACTTCTTTTGAATTCCTTGATTTTGAAAAAGTTTGAAGTGGATAAAATACACCTGAATTAGGATGTAGAATCTCAGAAAGTGATAAAGAACCTGCTGTATATACTACAATCTTTTGATTATCAATTTGTTCAATTATTTCTTTTGTAACGGAATCCGGTAAACAAACTAATACAAATTGACCACTGATCTCATCGATATTTTCAACACGAGCAGACCATTTTAATGCTAGTTGGGCTGCTCTCTCCTTATTTCGTCCAATTACTGAAACGAGATGAAATCCTTTATCAAAAAGACGTTGTCCCAGAATTTCTGCAACATTCCCGGTTCCAATTATCGAAATGGTTAGCGGGAAAGTCATGCTTTTATTTTCCGTGACATTGTTTAAACTTCTTACCACTTCCACATGGACAAGGGTCGTTTCTACCTGCCTTTGTCTCTACAATTACAGGTTCTCTTTTTTCCGGTTGTGGAATACTCGATTCAATGGCTTGTCGGTAGCCATCCGACCCACTAAACCTTGGCGGTTCTGTACTGTTTGAATTTGAACGAGAATTACCGTAATTGTTTTGACGTTCTTCTTTATTCGTACTCTGTAATTCTTGTTCAATCGGGATATCCAATTTCATTAAAAACTCAACCGACTCCGTATTCAAGCGATTGATCATGTTTTTGAACAAATCAAATGACTCTAACTTATACACCAACAATGGATCTTTTTGCTCGTAGCTGGCATTGTGAACAGCAGAACGCAAGTCATCCATTTCTCGTAAATGTTCTTTCCACTCATTGTCAATTGTGGATAAAATTACATTTCGTTCTAAGGATTTTGAAATAGCTCTCCCTTCAGAATTATAGGCCTCCTCAAGATTTACGATTAATTGCATTTCCCTTCTTCCATCAGTCAATGGGAATACAATATTTTTGTATTTGTTAGACATCGTCTCAAAAACATGCTTAATTTGAGGAAATCCTTTGGTTGAAATTTTTTCCGATTTGCGCTTGTATTGCTCAACCATTTTTGTATACACCATATCCACCAAAGAATTTTCATCGGTTGAGGCATAAGCACTCTCCTCAACAGGGGATTCAATACCAATTACTCGAATCAACTCCATTTCAAAGTCTTCGAAGGATGAGTTTTTCAACTTGCGAACTGTAGAATCACAAAGCTCGTAAAACATAGTGTCAACGTCAATGTCCAAACGATCCCCAAATAAAGCATTTCTACGTTTTTTATAAATTGCTTTACGCTGCGAATTCATCACATCATCGTATTCTAACAATCTTTTACGCATGCCAAAGTTATTCTCCTCTACTTTCTTCTGTGCGCGTTCAATGGATTTAGTAACCATGCTGTGCGTAATTACTTCACCTTCCTTCAACCCCATTCTATCCATCAATTTAGCAATTCGCTCCGATCCAAATTTTCGCATTAAATCATCCTCTAATGAAACAAAAAATTGGGTTGAACCTGGATCTCCTTGACGACCAGAACGACCTCTTAACTGACGGTCAACTCGACGTGAATCGTGGCGTTCGGTGCCTATAATTGCCAATCCACCTGCCTCTTTTACGCCTGGTCCGAGTTTGATATCCGTACCACGACCGGCCATGTTTGTTGCAATTGTAACTGTTCCTGCCAAACCAGCATTGGCTAC
The DNA here is from genome assembly GCA_044349575.1 of Crocinitomicaceae bacterium. Taxonomy (GTDB): domain Bacteria; phylum Bacteroidota; class Bacteroidia; order Flavobacteriales_D; family Crocinitomicaceae; genus UBA952. The sequence goes on along the minus strand of JBIKQS010000004.1, from coordinate 4,284 downwards.
AATTTCAGCTTCCTTTTGGTGGTATTTTGCATTCAAAACTTGGTGCTCAATTTTTTTCATTTTGAGCATTCGACTCAATAATTCAGAAATTTCAACCGTTGTTGTACCAACAAGAACCGGCCTTCCAGCGGCAACAAGTTTTTCAACCTCATCAATGATGGCTGCGTATTTTTCACGTGCTGTACGCAAAACGAAATCATTATCATCTTTTCGAACAACAGGTCGATGTGTTGGTATAACCACTACATCCAATTTGTAAATATCCCAAAATTCCTTAGCTTCTGTTTCAGCCGTTCCTGTCATACCCGCTAATTTGTGGTACATACGGAAGTAATTTTGCAATGTCACTGTAGCATAGGTCTGCGTTGCTGCCTCAACTGTCACATTTTCTTTCGCCTCAATTGCTTGATGCAATCCATCTGAATATCTTCTTCCATCTAAAATACGACCAGTTTGCTCGTCGACAATTTTAACCTTGTTATCTAAAATTACGTATTCCACCTCTTTTTCAAAAAGCGTATATGCTTTCAACAATTGATTAATGGAATGAATACGTTCTGATTTGATGGAGTACTCACGAATTAAACCATCTTTCTTTTCTAGGAATAATTCTTTTTCTAGATTCTCACGTTGCAATTTAGCAATTTCAGATCCGATATCTGGTAAAATATAGAAGTCTCTATCATCATTTCCTGAAATTAAATCAATCCCTTTTGAGGTTAATTCAATGGAATTATTCTTCTCATCAATTACAAAAAACAATTCAGCATCAATCTTTTTCATGTGCTTACCTTGTTCCTGCATGTAATAGTTTTCTGTTTTTTGCAAGTGAACCCGAATTCCAGGCTCAGAAAGGAATTTAATTAAAACCTTATTTTTTGGTAAACCTCTATGAGCTCTCAACAAGGCAATTCCACCTTCTTCTAATGCAGTTTTACTATTTGTAGCCGGTTCAGCGCCGTCACTCGATAAAAAGGACAAATGCTTCCGTGCTTCAGTTATGCACTGTTGAATATACTGCTTTTGTGCAGCAACAACGCGTTCAATACGTGGTTTTAACTCGTAATATTCGTGTTCTTCACCTCGCGGTGTAGGTCCCGAAATAATCAAAGGTGTTCGTGCATCGTCAATCAATACTGAATCGACCTCATCCACGATGGCAAAGTGATGCTTGCGTTGAACAAGATCTTCAGTACCTCCAGCCATGTTATCGCGCAAGTAATCAAAACCAAATTCATTATTCGTTCCAAAAGTAATGTCAGCTTGATAAGCCTCTCTTCTTGCCGGTGAATTTGGCTGATGCTTATCTATACAATCAACTGATAGGCCATGAAACTGATACAATGGTCCCATCCATTCAGAGTCACGCTTTGCAAGATAGTCATTCACAGTTACTACGTGAACCCCTTTTCCTGACAATGCATTTAAGTACACAGGAAGTGTCGCAACAAGTGTTTTACCTTCCCCAGTTTGCATTTCTGAAATATTACCTCGATGTAATGCGGCCCCACCCATCAACTGAACATCGTAATGAATCATTTCCCACTTCACTTTTGCACCTGCTGCTGTCCATTCATTGTGCCAAATAGCCTTATCTCCTGAAATCGTTATTCCATCTTTCTTACTCGCTAAAACGCGATCAAATTCCATGGCTGTAACCTCTAGCTTGCCATTGGTTGACCATCTAAAAGCTGTTTCTTTAACAATCGCAAATGCTTGTGGCAAAATTTCAAGTAAAGCCTCCTCAATTTTTGAATCGATTTTTAAGGTTAACTTATCAATTTCTTCAAACATGTCCTCTTTTTCATGAATAGATAGCTGCACATCTTCTGCTTTTTCCTTTAACGCAGCCAATTCATCCTCAAGCGATTGGGTTTGTTCTTTAACGTAATTACGTAATTCAAAAGAACGTGCACGAAGCTCGTCATCAGAAATAGACTTTATTTTGTTGTATTCTTGATTAGACTTATCTACAAAGGGTTGATATTCTTTTCTGTCTTTCGAATTTTTGTCGCCCAATAGGCGTTTTAACAAGTCACCTAACATGTGTTTATTTTTGAGATATCAAATGTAACTATTTTATGGCATTTTTAGGGCCCAATCTTCTAATTTATGACCAGCAAGAAATTCTTTATACTGCATTTTACGTTTTCCCTCTGGCTGTAATTCACTAACAATCAAGTAAAAATCATTGCAAGGAAATAAAATTCCACTTTCAGCCAATGCTAGGTTTTGGGAATTTTTAACCTTCATCTCACTTTTTTCGGTTCGAAGTAGCTTAAAATGAACCCATTCTTGTTTTTTAAGATTGTAAATCTTGGTCCATGCACCCGGATAAGGTGACAATCCTCTACTTAAATTGTGAATTTCCTCCACTCCCCTATCCCAGAAAATTTCACAGTCATTTTTAAAGATTTTTGGAGCATGTTTCAATTGATCTACAATCAACTCCTCCTGTTTTTTAGGTTCAATTGATCCTTCGGCAATATTATCAACTGTTTGGACTGTAAGAATTGACCCGAGTTTCATTAATTCTTCGTAAAGATCTCCGACCGTCATAGCATCACTAATTTCCGTTTCAAGCTGATCAATAACTCGACCCGTATCTATCTCTTTATCAATGAAAAATGTAGTAACTCCCGTTTTTTTCTCGCCATTAATTATTGCCCAATTTATAGGAGCTGCCCCTCGGTATTGTGGTAGAAGTGATGCGTGTAAATTTATCGTTCCTTTTGGAGGCATTGACCAAACTATTTCAGGTAACATCCTAAACGCAACGACAACGAATAAATCAGCATTTAAGCCTTTCAATTCATCGATAAATACCTGATCTTTTAAACTTTCCGGTTGTAATAAATTCAATTCATGAGCAACAGCATACTCTTTAACAGCACTACATTTTAGTTGTTGCCCTCTACCGGCAGGTTTATCGGTCGCCGTTACAACACCAACAATTTTATGTTGTGAATGAAACAACGCGTCTAAAATGGCAACTGCAAATTCTGGAGTTCCCATGAAAACAATAGATAAAGAAGATTTTGTCATGCAGCAAAGTTAGCACTAAATAATTTTTTTCTTCCAATTAAAACGTTTCAGATACAAGTAGGAAAGAAGTCCAATTGTTCCAAAATAAATATACTCAACCGACCAAATCCAATATATATCTAACTCAAGTACTTTTATAAAAATAAAGGCGACAAATAAATATAGGAAAACAGATAACATTTCAACCGTCATAGAAAAAATTGTATTTCCACTACCATTAATCGTTTGAAAATAGACACTTACAAAACCATATAAAAATATTGAAACAGATACAAAACGGAGAATTTCAGCACTTTTTGCAACATAGAGCTCACTTGGATTAACAAACCGAATCAAGACCTCTGGATAGAGTATAGAACCGTGGAATGTGAATAATAATAATACAACCGTGATTATTTGAATTCGTTTCTGAATTATTGGAATTGTATCAAATTCCCTCCTTCCCATATACTGTGAAATATAGGTTTTTGTTGTTCCTGCAAATCCCCAAATAGGAACAAATGCAAACATATATAACGAGCGTATATTTTGTGAAACAGTTAATTCAAATGAACCAATTTGTTCAATCCAAATGAAAAAAATTGTCCAAGTTGCCAATGCTGTTAATCCCTGAAGCATCAAGGGGGTTCCAATATTCAACAACTCTTTGAACGAAATCCAGCTAATTTTCAGCCTTTTAAACAGATAATATTGTGATTTATAGCTTGTAAATAGCGTAAATAAGACCAAGAATAGAGTCCCTAATCCATCCGCAATTGTAGAAGCCCAAGCGGCTCCCTCTAAGCCCATTTCTGGAAGAGAAAAATTGCCAAAAATTAGTGCGTAATCTAAAATAATGTTACTCAATGCGATAATTAAAGACGCAATCATTACAACCCAAGTTTTACCAATAGCCATATAAAACGCTTGTATCGCTAATGTCAATACGGAACCAAAAAGAGCAAAACTTCTAATTTGAACATATTGACCTTGATACATGGCTATTGTGCTGTTTTTTGAATAACTCATTATCCATTCTGGCATAACAAAATACAATAAAATAAAAAGTAGTATTGCCACCATTGATAAAACAAAAATCGAGGTGCTAAAAATTTTACTTATTGATTTCAGTTTGTTTTGACCAATTCGTCGAGCAATTAAAATTTGAGCTCCATCACCCAGTCCTAGAAGCGTTACATACATTGTAATATAAAGTAACCCTCCATTTCCAACGGCATCAAAAGCCAAGGTGTCGTAGCG
>JBIKQS010000096.1:0-8181 GCA_044349575.1 Crocinitomicaceae bacterium | reverse complement strand
TATCGGCAACAATCGTGACTTTACAATTCAACTCTTGAGAAATTGTGCTAATTGTCGATGTTATTAGAACTAAAAATAAAATAATTTTCTTCATACTTTTTTCGATAAAGATTCAGTTACAAAATCAACGATCTCATCTGCAATTTCGTATTTTGATTTGAGAGATAATGTTGTTTTGGTCATTTTTTTATCTAAGATAGTAACTTTATTTGTGTCATGAGCAAATCCAGCACCCGAATCTTCTGTTGAATTGAGAACAATGCAATCTAAATTCTTACTTTTAAGTTTTAGTAGCGCATTTTCAACGCCATTATTTGTCTCTAAAGCAAATCCTACCAAAAATTGTTCATCCTTAACGGAACCAGCCCATCCGAGTATATCCGGATTTTTAACCAAAACAAGCTCAAGTTCCTCGTTTTTCTTTTTGATTTTTTGATTTTCTGGGTTCTTTGGTTTGTAATCCGCTACTGCAGCAGCAAAAATTCCGATGTTTTGTTCTTTCCAATGATTTTTAACTTCCTCCATCATTTCATCTGCGGAAATAACATCAATGCGTGTTAAATTGGGATGTTCCAGTTTCATAGAGGTAGGTCCTGAAATTAATAATACCTGACATCCTGCATTGAGAAACGATTGAGCCAATGCAAACCCCATTTTACCAGATGAATAATTGCCTATAAATCTTACTGGATCAATATTTTCATAGGTTGGGCCAGCAGTTAACAAAACTTTTTTACCGCTTAAATTGCTTTTTTTTTTAAAAAAGTTCTGAATCTCTTCGAATAACTTTTCGGGTTCAATCATCCGACCTTGACCAACTAATCCACTTGCTAATTCACCATATTCAGCAGGCAAAATACGCACTCCATCTTTTTCCAAAATCTCTATATTTCTTACTACGGTAGGATGAGCATACATGTCTAAATCCATAGCTGGAGCCACCAATGTTTTTCCTTTCATGGAAAAGTAAATACTCAATAGCAGATTGTCACAAATTCCCGTTGCCATTTTCGCCAACGTATTCGCAGTTAAAGGTGCCGCAACGAACAAATCACACCATTCAGCAAGTTCAACATGGTTATTCCAAACATTGTCTTTGGAAACTAATCGAGATTCAACTGGGTTTAAAGAAAGGGTGGATAAAACAAGTGGACTAACAAAATCTGAAGCATTTGGTGTTAACACACATTTTACTTCAAAACCAGCTTTAACCAAAAGTCTTACTAGAATCGGGATTTTATAAGCCGCGATTCCTCCTGTAATTCCTATAAGTATGCGTTTAGAACGCATTTGATTTATGCTTCAGGATTTTTTATAAAAAGCTTATCTTCAAGTAATTCTTGAGTAGCAATAGCTGTAGGTTTTGCCATGCGCTCGTAATGACGAGAAATTTCAATTTGCTCTCTATTTTCAAAAATCTCTTCCAAATTGTCTGTTGAAGTATTGAATTCTTGTAATTTTTGAGTTAACTCCTCTTTCAAAGTAGCACTTATTTGATTGGCTCTTTTTGAAACAACAACGATCGATTGGTAGATATTACCTGTTTTTTCTTCCAAACGAATGGTATCTCTAGTTACCGTTGTCTTTTCTGCAGTTACATTTTTGAAATTCATCTTTATGACTTGCTATTTGTTAATAAACTTAGTTCTTTTTGTGATTCAGTCTCTACGTATTTTAAATCTTTTAGGTAGGCCGAATTTGAAAAGAGGGATGCAAAGTTACGATATCTTTCGATAGTTTGTTCAAATCTCTCCTTTTTTTTACTTGAAATACTATTTTTTGCTAATAAAAATGAATTTTCTACAAACAGAGCCCATGTGTCCTCTGTAAATTTTGAACGCGGATAATTTTCTAAAAACAATTGTGCCGCTGTAGCCGCTGCCTTAAAAGATTCAGTTTTACTGTATAATTTTACGGTTTCAAAATCCTTCACCTCAATTTTAAAACGCAAATTATCAATGATTTTATTGCAGCTATCAACCAATTCTGATTCAGGATACTCATTAATGAATTGCTGAATTTTATTTATTGCCATGTTTGTCTCTTCTTGGTCTAAATGATATTCAGGCGAGTTTTTGACGCTGCACATGGCTACCATAAATAAACTTTCTTCCACCTTACTACTGTATGGATATCGTTGAATAAAGGAATTGAAATAATATCCCGCCATGTAAAAATCACTCAAGTTGTAATAAGATTTGGCAAGACGATAGTAAGACACTTGGCCTTGATCTGATTTTGGCGAATTCTGGTATATTTGCTCATAAAGCACAATGCTCTTGTTGTACTTTTGACCATCAAAAAATTGATTTGCCCGATCAAACTTCAATTGGTAGTCATCTGATTTTACTACTTTTTGAAATTCGGAACAACTTCCCAATAAATAAACGGCTATTAAAAGTATTCCTATTACTTTCATTTTTATTCTATTTTACGCGTAAACTTCTTCCAATAACTAATGGAGTTGAAGCCTTAATTCCATTTAATTTACACAAATTCTGAACGGTAGTTCCGTATCTTGATGCAATTTTTGATAAGTTGTCACCACTTTTTATCTTGTGATATACAACAGTCTCTTTCTTTACCGTAGTTTTTGGTTTTATAGGTGTGGTTTTCTTTGCTATTTCTTGTTTCGGTGCAGGTGCAACATATTCTATTGGTTTAGACCCAAGACCAAACAATGCTTTATGAATAAAAAGTTTAGGCACTTTCAACTCCTTCTTAACCACATCAACAAATAGCTCAGGATTAATAGGCGCATCAAAAAACCGAACTTCAAAATGTAGATGAGCTCCAAACGAATGTCCTGTATTTCCCCCCAATCCAATTACATCACCTGCATTTACTTCATCATTTGGCTGAACCAACAACTTGCTTAAATGAGCATAAAAGGTTTCTAAGCCATTGTAATGCCTAACGATAACAAGATTTCCAAATCCGCCTTCATTAAATTTTGCATAACGCACTTTACCAGCCCAAGCTGAAACAACGGTATCGCCAACGTTTAAATCTAAATCTACACCATTATGATTTTTCCCCCATCGCGGACCAAATGGTGAAGTCTTAATTCCTTTAACTGGCATAACGAATTTCAAGTGATCCTCATTGCTTACATTAAGCCAAAGTGTATCGGTTAATTTCGTTGGATCAGATAATTTGGATGATGTAAAACAACGCTGAGTATCCCACGATTGCGAAAAATCAATAGCTGTGAGCATCTTAAGATTTGCATACATGCCCTGATTTAATACCCCATCAAAACCTTTATCTTTCAAATACTCCCAAGTTCTATTGGAATACAAAACAATCTCACCATTAGGAGTTTGAATTGTATCGATTATTTTTTGTGAAAATCCAACTGACGAAAAACCAACAAAAAATGAAACAAATAAAATAAAATATGTTCGTAAAATTAAAGACATGTATAATTGGTTAATTCCAAAGATAGTGTTATTTGTGCTATTTCGAGCTAACCTCCACAACTTGGATGTTGTAGAATAGCGATTCACCAGGCGGCATTTTCCTTTGTATCCCTTTAATTTGAGAAACTTCCTGAGGGGATACCAATACAAAAACACCTTGATTCTTTTTAGCATTTGTTAACGCTTTTTTCAATGATTGAGGCTCAAATTCATCCTCAAATTTATTGGTGATTAACATTTTTTTGGCGTATGTATTGATTATACTAACGTCGTTTCTGCTATTAACAATCAAATTAAATTTAATGGTTTTTTTCGGCCCAAAAGTTTCGTCACTCTTCTGAGATTTCATCAAATTCCATCTCCAAATTTTACTTCCATTTACTGTGATTGCCGGGGCTACTTTTCGCACAACAAAAAACTGGATTATCAAGTCTGAATTTGCTGGAAGAACATCTCCTAGTGAATTTTCAGACCAACCTAACTCTGAAGGTAATACAACAGTAGCAACATCACCTACAGACATTTTCCTCATGGCTTCATCCCATCCTTTGGATTGCATATTATACCCTACTAAAAAAGGCAAATCTGATTTCGTAATTTTTGAACTCCCATCAACCAATTGCCCATTCGGAAGAGTTACCACATAGTTGATTAAAACCAAATCTCCGTCAATTAATTTTGGTCCTTTGCCTTTGTAAGCCCATTTAATTTTCAATCCATTTTTTTCTTGTAACGAATCAATATACTTGACATTTTTTGATAAAACACTTGTTGGCTTGCCATTGGACGTTGCCGGTTTTGGGTTGCCTTTTTTAACACCCTCGCCACAAGAGATCATCAAAAGGCTACTGAAAACAAAATAGAAGAGCTTTTTTGGTGAAAAATTAATGTTTATCATACTTTTAAAAGACTAATTTACTTTACTTTTTATCACTTTAATCAACTCCAAATTTACTACTATTGGCGACATTGGCGGAATTTTCTCAAAATCCCCTAGTAAACCATGCGCTAAATTACTTGGCAAAATAAAAACTGCTTTTTCGCCTTCTTTCATTAATTTAATCCCCTCTTGTATACCCGATTCAACTTGACTTCTATCCACTAAGAATTGATCCACCTCTAGTGTGTCAGTTTTATAACAAAGCTTTCCGTCTAGTAGATTGATTTTCAATGCAACATCAACTGAATCACCAGACTCTACTTTTATCCCATTAGTCTGTTTACTAATTTGGTAACGTAAGCCGGACCCTGTAGGTACTAGGTTTAGATTACTGTGATGACTCAGGTAAAGGTTTATCTGCAATTCCTCCTCTTTTATTCTATCCTTATTGAATCCAACTGAAGTACTGTCGCTCCATTCATTCTTTGAACTTACTTTTTCTGTTTCCTCCTTGCACGATTGAATACAACTAATCATCAGTGCCAGTATACTAAAATGGAATAATTTATGCATAAAATCCTCCCTTGATAATTTCTCTAAATCGATCAACTGTCAAATCCAACAGATCACTTGAAAATCCGCCTGCTGCATATTTGTGGCCACCACCCTCAAAATATTTGTGAGCTAATTCGTTTACATAAAAATCGCCTTTAGCTCTAAATGAAATTTTAACCCCCTCTTCATGTTCAATAAAGATGGCAGCAACCATAATATTTTCGATGGACAGAATCATATTTACAAGTCCTTCTGTATCCCCTTTTTTATAGTTGAATCGTTCTAATTCAGCTTTTGTAATGGTTATAATTCCGATAGGATACTCCGACAAAACCTCCAATTTCTCGACAATTGCATAGGACTTTAACTTAAGTCTATCTAACGTATTCGAGTCATAAATATGCTCATGAATAGCAGCGTGATTCATGCCGGTTTTTAGCAAATAAGAAATAATCTCGTGGGTTCGAAAAGAAACGGAGGGAAAACGAAAAGATCCAGTATCAGTCATAATACCCAAATACAAATATTCAGCAATTTTAGCATCTAACGCATGTAGGTTTCCACTTTGAAAAATAAGTTCAAAAATCAATTCAGAAGTTGAAGCAATGCTTGTGTCTGAAATAGAAACAGAACCATTGATAGTAGGGTTTTGATGGTGGTCAATAAGGATTTTATCTGCACCTGAGTTTTCAACAAGTTTACCAAAATCACTACCCAAACGATCAAACGAATTATAATCTAAGCAAAACACCAGATCCGCCTTAGTTATGAGATCCTCAACCTCAGCTTTAATGTTTTGATATAATTTAATTTCTTCTTTATCACCAAGCCAGTGAAAGAAATAAGGGGCTTGGTCAGGATGACAAACTGAAACATTTGCGTTAAAATTCTTAATAAAATTGAATAGGGCTAATGAACTACCTAAAGAATCTCCGTCTGGTGATTTATGAGAAGTAATAACAATGTTTTCAGCCAATTGTATTTTATGAAAAATACTGTTATAGTTTTCTAAATTTTTATTCATTTAAAACGTATCAGTTATGAGTCGTAAAGATACACTTGTTCATTCATTAATTTGTTTAATATGTCTGTCAAGTTGAAATTATTTTAACTAAATTTGTAACACTAGGCAACTGTTTTTTAAACTAAACGTCTTGTTAATGCTTTAACTAAACTATGAAAACACTAAAAATTTTAGGAATTGTTTTTTTTGTAGTATTTACTACAGTTCAAACGTATGCCGGATCTAATGTTACGTTGTGTCTTGGTCAAGATGACGTTATTTGTCCCGGGCAATCAGTAACCATTAATAATTGCAATGGGGGAGGAAATACAAATAACGCAGCGGGAATTTATTTGAATGCTCCTACAAATGTAACTTTATCTGATGACGTTTGGTCTGGTACTGTAAATATCGGTTTCACATTTAGTTTTTATGGTCAGAATTATACGCAATGTGTGATCGGATCAAATGGACTTGTTTCTTTCAATACGTCACAAGCAAGTCAATATTGCCCATGGTCTCTGACTGGTGGTCCGCTACCCAATACAATGCTAACTGGAGCAAGAAATTCAGCAATGTTGACCTATCAAGACATTAATCCGTCTTTAGGAGGTCAAATACAATATCAAACTGTTGGTACTGCTCCAAATCGAAAATTTGTAGTTTTATACAAAGACATATTCATGTTTAGCTGCACAAGCCAATGTAATTACATGGCAATTATTTTGTACGAGACTAGTAATATTGTGGAGTATCATATTGGAAATAAACCAATTTGTACAACCTGGAACAGTGGATTAGCAATTCAGGGAACTGAAAACAACGCGATGACCGTAGCACATACAACAACAGGCAGGAACAATACTGTTTGGGGTGCTAATCAAGATGGAAGACGATATACACCAACATCCCCAACTAACACCGCAGCATATACCATTACTCAAATACCTTACGTTATGGTAAATAGTCCCGGTAGTAATTTTGTTTGGAATGCATGTAATGCAGCAGGAACGATTTTAGCCACTTTTCCGTACAACAACGGAGTTCTAAATTTACCATCAACAAATCCTAATTACCAAATTCCTCCAGGAACGTCTGGTTATTTCTTATCAGGATCGGCGTGCGGTACTGCTATCGGTTCAATAACAAACGACACAACATGGATTACCGTTGCGAATCCTGTGCTTACTACTACGTCGACACCCGATATTTGTACTCAAGGACTAGGAAGTGTGACTGCAAATCCAGGAGCCAGCTCTCCTCCGCCTTATTCTTTCACCTGGCCAGCATTGGGTGCAAGTACTCAGACAGTAAATAACGTGACTGCCGGCACTTACACTGTTACCATGCAGGATGGAAATGGCTGTACTGCTACTGCTACTGTTTCTGTAGGTGATACTCCGGCTAGTTTTACTGGAACAACTACTCAAGTATCATGTATTGGAGGATCTGACGGAACTGCGACTGCAACGATGACTCCGCCACTGGGAACTATTACCTATCAATGGAGTGATCCTCAAAATCAGACAACTCAAACGGCAACGAATCTTGCTGCTGGAACCTACACATGCACAGTAACAGCAAGTATTGGATGTTCAGGTATAGTAACAGCAACAGTTACAGAAATCCCAGGATTAACTTTAAATATAGCCAATCAAACTGATGTTACTTGTAATTTGGGCTCAGATGGCACTGCTACAATAACAGCGACTCAAGGCACCTCGCCTTACACGTTTACATGGGATCAATCAACATCTACTACAAATAGTGCAAATGATTTAGATTTTGGTGCTCACACGCTAACAGTTGTTGATGCATTGGGATGTACTGAAACGATAACTGTAAATATCGATCAACCAGATCCGCTTGCAATTAGTTTCATTACTCCTGATTCTATGATTTGTCCCGGCACTTTAATAACATTGAATGCCACAGGTACAGGAGGGTCATCACCATATACCTACACATGGACTGAGGGAACGAATCAAGCTGGCACAGGAAGCAGTGTTACGGTTCGACCTAGTGTATCAGGTACAGTTTACTGTTTAACGCTCACTGAACAATGTGGATCACCATCAACACAAGAATGTATTACAATCACATTCCCATTAGATATTAACCCAAATGTTGTACCTGACAAACCAAGAGATTGTGTGCCGGGTGAGTTTACATTCACAAATACATCTACAAATTCCGGGGAGATTTTGACTACACAATATGCATTTTCCAATGGTGCAGTATATAATGTAGTAGGTTCTGAAGATTTAACAGTAACATTCCCAAGTGTCGGTTTGTACGATGTTCAAATGACTGTTACCTCA
>JBIKQS010000095.1:0-8243 GCA_044349575.1 Crocinitomicaceae bacterium | reverse complement strand
TATCTATGTGGGAATTCTCGAAAGAACCTCATCCTCAGATTTTGATAATAGTACCTACTAGGGAATTGGTTGCACAAGTGGTGAGTGAAGTTGAGAAGTTAACTACTTATATGAATGTCGCAGTTTTTGGAGTGTATGGCGGTACCAATATGAATATGCAAGCCAAAATGGTATTGCAAGGATTAGATATCCTAGTTGGTACGCCAGGGCGCATTCTAGATTTAGCTAAAAGTGGCTCGTTGCAATTAAAACAGGTTAAAAAAGTAGTGATTGATGAGGTGGATGAAACACTTAGCCTTGGATTTAGACCTCAACTTTTGAATATATTTGATTATCTGTCTACCAAACGACAACACTTGGTATTTTCCGCAACGTTATCGGAGGAAGTATCGTTGTTTTTGGATGACTACTTGATATCTCCTGTCCGAGTTGAAGCAGCACGTGCGGGATTACCTATCGATAAAATAAATCAAACAGCTTACCGCGTTCCAAATTTCCTTTCCAAAGTAGCGCTATTGCGTCATCTTATTCTCCAAACAGATGCTAATGCAAAAATTTTAGTCTTTGTTGCATCTCGTACTTTAGCTGATTTATTGTTTGAAGAAATTGAGGGATGTTTTACGAACAAAATTGGTATTATTCACTCCAATAAAGCACAGAATTCTCGGTTTGAAGCCGTACAAAATTTTCAAACTGGCGCAATTCGAGTATTGATTGCAACAGATTTAATAGCACGTGGCATTGATGTTACTGACGTTTCTCATGTAATCAATTTTGATATTCCAGAAAGTCCAGAAAACTACATTCATCGCATTGGACGTACAGGAAGAGCCGATAAAAATGGTATTGCGATCACTTTTGTCTCTGAAAAAGATAAAGTAGCACTTACAGCCATTCAAGAACTCATGGAGAAGCAACTTGTCTTTCATGAAGTAACTGATGATATTACATTTACAGACGAACTGGTAGAATTTGAGAAACCAAAAGTTTCTATTCCAGGTAAGGCCATCAAATCACCTACAAACGAAAATAGAGGGCCTTCATTTCATGAGAAAAAAGCGAAAAACAAAAAGGTGAACGTGCGCTACAACCATAAAAAAGCCATGCAAGAAAAGTATGGAAAACCCAAGAAAAAGCGACAGAAGTAAAATCTAATAATCTGTGGGGTTCAGCAACATTATGCTAAGTTTTCCATTTTACTAAAAATGAACTAATCGTGGAATAGTTTTGTTTAAAGTCATTAAATCTAATCCTAGCCGTATGAAACAACTTCTTTTGATGATCAGTTTAGTGTTTGCATTAAAAGCAAATGCTCAATCCTTTGAACAATTTAATACAGAAAGAAATCAAACGGACCAACGATTGATGATTGGTTTGGGCACTTGGGCAACTACCAATTTTATTGCTAGTGGAATTGGCTGGGCATCAGTTCCGAAAGGAGAAGCTCATTATTTTCATCAAATGAATGTAATGTGGAATACCATAAACATGGGGTTAGCAATACCTGGATACTTGAAAGCTAAAAAGGCGAACTCATCACTTTCTTTTGCTAAAACAATTCGAACACAACATCAAACAGAAAAGATTTTTTTAATTAATACAGGTTTGGACATTGGATACATGGCGGGCGGATTACTATTGAGAAGTTCTGCCAAAACAAACATGAGTAAACAAGACCAATTCAATGGCTATGGAAATAGTCTACTCTTACAGGGTGGATTTCTCTTTTTATTTGATTTAACCGCCTACATTATTCACAATCACCATTCTAAAAGATCTTTGGACAATCTGCTTAATTCAGTTCAGTTAAGTTCATCAGGTTTTGGGATTCAATGGAATTTAGATTCAAGATCACTTTCATCAAACAAACGTAAATTATTAGCTAACTGATGATTTAAATTTCATACATTTAACTAAAACCTGTAGGATTTTTTTATTCAAACTTCCTGTCTTATAAACCTTTAATTAGATTATCGTAAGCATCATTAAAAGACAAACCATTGGCAGTTTTTTGTTTTGACAATTGTTTCAATTCTACTAAGGCCCACAAGATAAACTCCATTAAAAAGGGTGTATCTAATTGAGAAACATTCGGTTGATAACGCGAGATCAATTTCTTGAGTGGTTCAATTGAATTTAAATTAGATAAATAGGTTTCTTCATTTGTTTCATCTTCCAATTCAAATGCATCAACTTCAAAAAACCAGGTTAGAACATCATCATATGGGGTAACTTGATTCTCCTTTTTTAGTTTTTCAATTTTCGGAAAGTACGTCAAAAAGAGCGTTTTTGTTGCTTCACTTATCAGCTGATTGGCCACAAAAGAACTACCTTCTTGTTCTCCTTCATATACAAGTTCAACTTTTCCTGTAATGGATGGAATCATTCCTAGCAGGTCGCTGAATCGAACTGTAGTTTCGAGTTCATTATTAAGAATTGCTCTGCGTTCTGCGGTACTTATCAAATTTTCAAAGGCAGTAATGCTCATACGAGCACTTACACCACTTTTGTGATCAATATATTCACTTTGCCTTGCTTCAAAAGCTATTTGCTCCAGAATATCTTTTGCTAATTCAGGAACGTGAACTTTACACAAGCGATTTTCTAACTTTTCAGCTTCTTGTTCAGTAATTTTTTTGGCTGTATTTATATCAGCAGAATAATGTGTCAATATTTGTGAACCAATTCGGTCTTTCAAAGGAGTTACAATACTACCGCGATTGGTATAGTCCTCAGGATTGGCTGTAAATACAAATTGAAGATCCAAGGGCAAACGCAATTTAAAACCCCGAATTTGAATATCCCCTTCTTCCAAGATATTGAACAAAGCAACTTGAATACGCGCTTGTAAATCGGGTAATTCATTGATAACAAATATGCAACGATTTGCTCGAGGAATCATACCAAAATGTAGAACACGCTCATCGGAATAACTCAATTTTAAATTTGAGGCTTTGATCGGGTCAATATCACCAATGAGATCAGCAATAGTTACATCGGGTGTAGCTAGTTTTTCAAAAAATCGTTCAGAACGGTGTAACCAAGAAATAGGAGTATTATCTCCTTTTTCAGCAATTAAATCCTTGGCAAAGCGACTAATTGGATTGAATGGATCATCGTTGATTTCGCTACCCTCAACAACAGGTATATATTCATCAAGTAAATTCACCAGCATGCGAGCAAGCCGTGTTTTTCCCTGACCACGCAAACCCAATAAGTTAATATTGTGTTTGGATAAAATAGCACGCTCCAACTGCGGAACAACCGTAGCTTCATAACCATGCATTCCAGGAAACGTTGGTTTCCCAGTTTTTAAAGATTCTATTAAATTATCTCTTAATTCTGTTTTGATACTTTTGGAAGTATAACCCGATGCCCGTAAAGCACCAATTGTGTTGATTGTTGTGTTCATCCTATCAGTTAATTCGTTTTTTTCTATTTGTTTCGTAGTCGTGAAAGATCATTTCTCCCAACCCTTTTAAGCCCGTATAAAATGCTTTCCCCTTATTTGATTTGGTAAATTCTTCAATAAAATATTGTAAATAAGGATCCTTCGCAATCATAAATGTGGTGATTGGAATATGCATTTTACGAGCTTGAGCCGCCATGTTATAGCATTTTTCAACAATCAGTTGATCCAAACCATTACTATTTTTATAATACTGACCATCTGGCATACGAAGACAGCTTGGTTTTCCATCAGTTATCATAAAAATCTGCTTATTGGTGTTTCGTTTTCTCCGCAGAATATCCATGGCTAATTCCAACCCAGCAACTGTATTTGTGTGGTATGGACCAACCTGTAGATAAGGGAGATCTTTTATTTTGATTGGCCAAGCATCATTTCCAAAAACTATGATGTCCAACGTATCTTTTGGATAACTGGTTGTTATTAACTCGGCTAATGCCATGGCTACTTTTTTTGCAGGAGTTATTCGGTCTTCGCCATATAAAATCATACTGTGACTAATATCTATCATTAACACGGTACTCATCTGAGATTTATGATGCGTATCCTCAACTACTAAGTCTTGTTCTCTTAGTCTAAAGTCGTCACCAATACCGTTATTAATTTGAGCATTTTTTATACTTTCAGTAATTGAAATATGTTCGATGGAATCGCCAAACTGGAAATCGCGAAATTCACCTGTCGTGTCATCTCCTTGTCCACTTTTGTTTGATTTATGATTTCCTTGACCGTTCTTTTTTATTTTTCCAAAAAGCTGTTCAAGGGCATTTTTTCGTAAAATACGTTCTGTTTTCGCGGTGATAGATAAATTACCTTTTCCGTCTGGTTTGATTTCTTCACGCAGGTAACCTTTCTTTTTCAAATCTTCAATAAAGTCATCCATTGTATATTCATCATTCGTTAATGAATATTCTTTATCGAGTATATTCAACCAATCGAGCGCCTCCTCTACATCACCAGAAGTGTGGGTTATTAGTTCACTGAAAATTTCAAATAATCGCTCAAAATTTGATTGCTTGGGAGCATCGTATGGAGTGAATACATAACCAGATTTGAGCATGATGAAACGTTTAATTAATAACAACAAGATTACTAAAAAGTTTAAATTTTTGGCATATAGTATCGTGATGCTATGAAACAGTAAAATTGAAGCTTATCTATTTGCGTGTAACCCTAAAACCACTCGAAAAGTACTGATTTAGCAATTAACATTTACACAAAGTGAATCAATTCAGAACAGTTAAGTATTTTTGTAATTCAAACTATCACATGACCAAACTACTCGTAGCCTTATTTTTAGTATCAATCAATGTACTTTTCGCACAAAAACCTAGTAAACAGGATGATGGTCTTATAACAGGAAAAGTCGTTGATGCCAATTCATCGAAAGCACTCGAGTATGTTTCATTTAGACTCTTCAAACAAAATGAATCTAAAGTTATTGCTGGAATTTTCAGCGATAACACAGGTAAAATCACCATTGAAAATGTTCCAACTGGTAACTTCTATGCTATTTGCACTTTTTCGGGATACGAAACGGATACGATCAATGACATAAGCATTTCAGCAAGTTTGAAGGTTTTTAATTTAGGGACAATTAAACTAACACCAAACACAACGAATTTAAAAGAATTTGAAGTAGTTGGAAATTTGGATGTCCTCAAGGCAGGGATTGATAAAAAAATCTATAATGTTGGAGAGGACTTATCCGTTAAGGGAGGAACAGCAAATGATATATTAACCCGGCTTCCTTCCGTTGAATTGGATCAGGAAGGGAGAATTTCGTTGCGTGGTGAGGGAACAGTTACAATATTAATTGACGGCAGACCAAGTTCATTATCGGGAGGAAATGGTAAAACCCTTTTAGATGCGCTACCAGCTGGTTCGATTGAACGAATTGAAATCGTTACTAATCCATCGGCAAAATATGACCCTGACGGAAATTCTGGAATCATAAATATTGTTCTTAAAAAAAATAAATTAAAAGGATTTAACGGCGCTGTATCAACCAACCTTGGATCAGGTAATATTCGAAATGGAAATGTAGCTGAAACCAATCTATCGTTAAGTTATCGCAATGGAGCTGTCAATGTTTATGGGATCTACAGTTATCGCTACTTGGATGGATTTCGAAACAACTATTCCAACATCAACCAATTGAATGCGGATGGAAGTCGCTTTATCCTGGATCAAGATCGCACTGGAAGTGATTTGAATGCCGGACATACCTTTCGAACAGGAGCAGATTTCAACTTGAAAGACAGACAAACACTAGGGATTTCAGCAACCGGAAGCATTGGGGTTAGAGATAGAACCGGTGATCTATGGAATTCCGTTTATGACACCTTATCGAACAGAACAGCACTTTGGCAACGAACAAGCTACGATCCTTCTCAACAACAAAACTTGGATTTTAATGTGAATTATCGCTATGATTTGAAAAAAGACCGTGGGAATTTTGTTTTTGATGCCACCCAATCAATTGGAAAAGAAGGGATTCAAGGGTATTACCAAGAAAATTACTTTGAACCTGATTCTATTCCAAGTATAGGTGAAAATTCCTTAAAACAACAACTGGATAATAAGGAAAGAAATAACATAACAACTGTTCAAGCTGATTTAACCTTACTATTTCCAAAAATTTCAGCGCGAGTAGAGACGGGTGTCAAAGCTATTCTAAGAGATCAACAAGTAGATACTTATTCAGAAACATTTGATTATTTGTTGAATGACTTTGCGCAGGATACGTTAGCCAATTTCCTCTACCAATACAAAGAACGCGTTTTTAGTGCCTACGGGGTATTTGGGCAACAACTCGGTAAATTCAAATACCAAGGTGGACTTCGTTTGGAGCAAGCTTATCAGTTACCGAATTTAGTTTCAGAAGGAATAAACATCAACAATCCCCCCTACTTCAACATATTTCCATCTGTGCATGTACGCTATGAAATTGTTCCAAAATCAGAATTTAGCATCAGTTACAGCAAACGTATTACGCGACCTTCTTCAGCAGATATGAATCCATTTACAAACTATTCAGATCCTTTCAATTTGAGAATTGGTAATCCCTATTTAAAACCAGAATACACAGACTCCTACGATTTAGGTTTTATTCACGACCGAAAAAAATTCAGCATTACAAGCAGTGTGTATTACCGTAATTCGAAAGGTGTAATCAGCAGAGTTAAGGAATATTACGAAGACAATACAAGCGCTGTAACCTTTATGAATATTGCTGAAACACATAGTTTAGGTTCCGATATTATTCTAAGTATTAAACCAAATTCATGGTTCCGGACATCACTATCTTGGAATGGAAATTATATTTGGTATCTGACAAATCAAGAATCATTACCTAATAGACAAGGATATTTCCATAATTTTAAGGTAAACTCCTCCATTGAATTTTGGAAAAAAACTGCTTCTGTTCAAGTAAGTGTCACGTACAATGGAAAAAGAGTAACTGTGCAAGGAATTGCTCAACGTCAAGGTCCAACAGATATTGCATTTGAAAAAAGATTAGCCAATGGAAAATGGTCAATCGGAACGCGTGTTTCGGATGTTTTTAACGTGCAAGGATTCTATTTTAAAGTAGACCGTCCAACCGTTGAACAAACATCCACTTTCAAATGGTTAACGAGAAGATATTATTTATCAGTAAGTTATAAATTTGGTAAATTAGAACTAAATACGAAAAAACTGCCAGGTGGTGATGGTGGTGGAGATATGTAAAAAGGGAAAATGAAGCAAGAAATTTGGTTTATTATCAATCCTACTTCTGGAATTTCAAACAAAAAACGAATTGAAAACCAAATTAGATCCTATCTGGATGCTAAAAAATTCAATTATTCCATCATTTACACAGAGTATTCCGGTCATGGAGCGAAAATAGCAAAACAAGGAATTTCAGAAAAAGTAGCAATCATTTGTGCGGTTGGTGGTGATGGAACTGTACATGAAATCGCAGTTGAATTGATACATTCGTCTGTAAAATTAGCGATCATCCCTAGCGGTTCAGGAAATGGTTTTGCCCGGCATTTTAGCATTTCAGAAAGGATTAAAAAAAGCGTACAAACAATTAATCAAGGAAATTTTACATTAATTGATACGGCCACTGTAAACGGAGTTCCATTTGTTCAAGTAGCAGGTGTTGGTTACGATGCTAAAATTGCTTTTGACATGGTCAATAATCGTTTTAGAGGACTATTCAAATACATCTATTTAATTTGTAAGTCGTACTTTCAATACAAAGGAACAACTGTAGAAATTGAGAATAAAGTTGGTCGCTATTTTATGGCAACTGTAGCTAATACAAAAGAATTCGGGAATGGCTTTCAAATTTCTCCTACCTCAAAAGCAAATGATGGGAAATTGGAACTCATTTTAGTAAAAAAACCACCAATTTATGATTTCCCATTCATGACAATTCGATTTTTGGCAGGAACATCTAATCGATCAAAATACGTTGAAACAGCCGTAATAGAAAAGATCACATTTAAATCGGATAGTAATTATTTCCAAATGGATGGTGAAGGATTCTTGAACAAATTCAGTGAACTTCATTTTCAGATTGTTCCTAATTCATTATATGTAATTCATCCGTAATTTATACATTTGACCATGCAATTCTACACAAAAATAACCTCCGAGCATATTGAATTCTTTCAGCAAATCTGCAACGATCGAGTTTTTTGTGATTCTGAAAAACGTCAGGAATATTCGCACGATGAAACGGAAGATCTATCTTTTCCTCCCGAAGTAATTATAAAACCAA
>JBIKQS010000094.1:0-8295 GCA_044349575.1 Crocinitomicaceae bacterium | reverse complement strand
AGTAAAACACATATAAAAATTAACTATGTCTGTCGATATTGAAAAACTGAAAAAGAAATTTGAAACGGAAAAACAAACCAAATTGATGATTGCCATTGGGATCGATTTATTGGGTTATTTGTCTTACTTAATTCCAGGTATTGGAGAATTTGCAGATACTGCAATCGCTCCTATTTCTGCAATCTTGGTGTATATATTCTTTAATAAGAAGTTGAAATGGGCCGGATTCACATTCTTTGAGGAAATATTGCCTTTTACAGATGTAATTCCTTCTGCTACAATTGCTTGGCACGACATGTATGTTAGAAACCAAGAAAAAACGATAGAGGAAATGGTTGACGGTGAGAAAAGAAAAGAAAATGCATTTAACAAGCATTCCGGAAACAATACCAAAAATACCTTACCTGAAAAGTAGTATTTTTCTGTTGCAAGAATAAAATTTCTCGACTCGAATCTAGTAAAACACTCGTTTAATTAACCCATATTTTATTGGTTGTCACACCATGACAACTGTTGCATCGTCCCGATGTCAAAGCGCTTCCCATATATTGTTTTGAACCATTTGTTCCCACTGCAACAGGGTAAAGACCTTGAACATTAAACAAATCTGTTGTAAAGAAATTTCCTTTCGAATCAATTGCAACTGTTTTTACTTTCTGACCTTGACCGTTAGGCTCAGTATAAAATTCAATTGATCCGCTTGATTTTGTATTGATTTGCATACTGTCGTAAACCGTTCCTGCCACAACAAAGCACCCCTCACCCTCTCCACCATCGTAATGACATTGCATACAATTTTGACCCGCATTATGACTTTCATCATCACCTGCAATACTAACATTTTCATCATCACATCCTTCATCTTCCTTTTCACACGATTGAAAAATAAACATACTTGATATTAATAAAAATGTAAAAAGTAACACGGAATTTAATTTATTCTTTTTCATTATTCATAGATTTTAAATAGGTTGATAATACTTAATTACATATCAAAGTTAAATTATCCCTTTAGCACTTGTCTTAAAAAAACACCATCCTTGCATTGAATTTTCAAAAACGCTTCAGTATCTAAGGTAGATAAATTAGTTGGATTAGTCAATTCTAAACTTGGCATATTTTATTACGCTCCCTTTAGCCGTAAACAATTTTTCGTAATGCGTTTTTATTTGAAGAATTTCTTTTTCTTCATCGGTTGATAGTTTATCCAAATCCTGGTATATATTCCAACTTATGAGTTCATGCGGATATTTATTGGTAAGAATTTCCTCTTCTGTAAATTCAAATAATATATCACTATCGGTTTTAAGATGAACTATTCCCCCAGCTTTCAGTATCTGACGATATCTTTCAATGAAAACTTTAGCCGTTAATCTCTTATTAGGCTTTTTTCGCTGAGGATCAGAAAATGTCAACCAAATTTCATCAACCTCATCTTTCTCAAATGATTTTGTAATAAAATCAACTTTGGTTCTTAAAAAAGCCACATTTGACAAACCTTTTTCCAAAGAATCCTTTGCTCCTATGTACATCCGAGCACCCTTGATATCTACTCCAATGTAATTAATATCTGGATTTCTTTGTGCCAAACCAACTGTATATTCTCCTTTGCCACATCCTATCTCAACAACGATTGGATTATCATTTTTGAAAAAATCGGATCGCCATTTTCCTTTATATTCACACTCCTCACCTAATTCAGGCTGAATGAAATGAGAATAGTTTTCTACAATTGCAAAGCGTCTTAATTTATCTTTCCCCACACCGACAAAATTTAAAGAACCATTTTGATCAAAATTTCTGACAATTGTGCCAAGGCCTGATCAACTGATTGCTTGAGAATGTTGGTCTTTTGATCGACTGCTTGTAACTTTAAAACACCTCCATCAACTCCATATTCAAAATAAATATAATCGATTTTCTCAATAAACTTATAAGCACCCTCAGGATCGAAATCTTCGACAGGTATTCCATTCAAATGAATAAATCCACTAATTGGTTTAGATCCAAAATTCTCACATCCTTGAGCCACTTTTATTGGTTCCTCGTTAGGCTTGAAATCTTCCGAAGTATAAAAAATGGCATGTGTGTCAAAAATATCTCGTTGAATAAGATCTAGACCAGGAATTCGCAGTTTATCAAATCCACCTTTCCCTTGTTTACCAAGTCCAACAAAAACGTTTGTCTGTGGAGTTAGTCCACCTTCAGCCATAGATTCCTCATATACCACTGCACCTAATTGACCATTTAGTATATCACCATACATTTCATTGAAAGGTATTTCTTCCTCTGTAAATCCTTCGGTTAAACCACCTAGCTCATTCTCTAACTTGAGATCTGCCAATAAACTATTCAATTTTGTGAAATCAAAATTAAAAAGAAGACCAAGTCGCGGTTCACCTGTACCTAAATTCTTTAATGCATTGGTTGCAACTTGTTGCTTTAAAGGAATTCTTTTCTTCAGTTCATCTGAAAAATAATTTTGCGATTTTAAAACCATTTCTCCTGGTTTAAAATTTACTGTATTTAAAATATACGATGACCTCATCATAGCTTTTACAAGGTCTTTTTTCTCCTTAGGCAGCTTTTCCAAATCTGTATTTGACGTTGCATATAAGTTTTCCAAATTCACACCCGCAACGATATCGTCAGTTGATTTAATCATTTCCTTAACTTTATCGTCCTTGATTTCATTTTCTGATAATTTATAGGAAGTTGCTAAAATTGATTTAAAGTCCTTAGTAGATGGCTTAAAAACTCCAATTATAAGAGATTCTTTTACAGAAATGGTCATGTCTTTATCTTGGTAAAAACTAAACTTATTTTCTTTATCCTCAATCATTTCATACCCCAAAGATTTCATTTTTTTAGTTACTGAGTCCTGATTCTTAGATTCAGCAAAAACATAAACAGCAGCTGGAACGCCATCCTTATTAAATGGACCTTCTGCAGCTAAAAAAATCGGTTTGTCTAAATTTATGGAACCTGAAAAGGCCGTTAACTGAGTAGCAATCAATCCTCCAAATTTTGGGATTTTTGTATAATCTGCCTTGGTTAAAATTTCTTTCACCTTAATAGATCCAAATGCAACAACTTTATTATTGGATTGAACAAATGAGGTAAAAGAGTCCTCAACGGCCTTTTGGTTTGATCCACCGCAACCTACAATAACAAAAAGTGTAAAGAGAAAATAAAACAGTTGTTTCATAAAAAATTGGAATTAAAAATCAAATGTAAAACAAAACTTTGAATTCAACCCTTTGAATTACGTTTCTTCTACTAATTTTGTGCATGCATTACGTTGAACCCTTTTATAGCTGGCGAGGATATTACGTTGCATCGGAAGATCCTCTCTCACCTTTTTACGGAAAGGAATACAGTGAATTTGAATTTAGTAATACAATCTACAATTTTTACATTCATCCACAATGGGATTCAATTGGATCCTCAACTTTATTCATAAAAATACTCTTTGTAGATTATGATGAAAAATATGCGGTAATTGAATTGATTGGCGAATGGAATGATGCAATAGAAAATGACATTATGAAGTTTAAACGTGATATTATCGAGCGTTTAATCGAAGCAGGTATCGAATATTATATTTTAATCGGTGAAAACGTATTGAATTTTCATTATTCAGATGACTGTTATTACGAAGAGTGGTTTGATGAAATTGAGAACGGATGGATTGCCATGATTAATTTCCACGACCATGTTCAAAGAGAATTCCAACAAATTCAAATTGATCATTATATAAACATGCGTGGTGAACTGGATGATATTGAATGGAGAACTTATCAACCCTTCCAATTTTTTAAAAAAGTAAAAGATTTAGTAACCAAAAGAATCGGCTGATGACAAACCACTTTACGCATCCAATTATTGATAAGTACGTTGAAAATAATGAATTTGGAAAATTGTTAGGAATAGATTTTACGATTACCGAACCTGGAATTTGTGTATATAATGTTCTCGTAGAAACAAAACACTCTGCCGTTCCAAATGTAGCTCATGGGGGATTTATTGCGGGATTAATGGATGCTACAATGGGAGTTGGGGCACTTTCTTTGGTTTGTGAGCAAATGAAAGTGGTTTCTACGATTGAAATTAAGACTACTTTTATTAATCCTGTACTTACAAATACTGAAATTACTTGTATCTCGTATTGTATTAGACATGGAAAATCTATCGTTTTTATGGAAGCAGAATTGAAAGATTCTAACAATCGATTACTTGCTAAAGGTAGTGGGTCTTTCAACACATACCCAGCATTATCAGTTGTGATTTAGTGTCAATTATACACTAACTTAATATAAGATTTTTTCTTCAAAATTCATAATTTTTTTGTCAACAGTAAATTAGCTTGTTGTTCGTAACTATCGTATTCAAAAACATGCATAAAAGTTGATTAGGTGTAATTTTGCCCTCTAATTTAACCAATACAAACTACCATGGAAAAAATAGGGAAATTTGGTAAAAATGCTGATCTAGCAAAAACTATAGGGCTTGATACTCATGCCACAGAATATTGGAATCTAACACCTGCAGAACTAATCGAAGACTCTATTATTCTGGGTGAAGGTGTTCTAACTGACACAGGAGCTTTGGCAATTGAAACCGGTAATTTTACAGGCCGTTCGCCGAAAGACCGTTTCATTGTTCGTGATGATAAAACAGAAAATGCCGTTTGGTGGGGAGATATTAACATCGGTTTTGACCCTGCTAAATTTGATGCACTTTACGAGAAAATGAAAGCCTATGTAAAAGATTCAGATTTCTACGTTCGTGATGTGTATGCCTGCGCAGATGAATCATTCCGAATGAATATTCGCGTAATTACGGAACAACCTTGGTCTAATCTTTTTGCCTATAATATGTTTCTTCGACCAACGGATGAAGAGATTGAAAATTTCAACCCGGAGTGGAACATTTTCTGTGTTCCAAGTTTTGAAGCAAATCCTGAGGAAGATGGAACACGTCAATCGAATTTTGCGATTCTGAATTTTACCAAAAAAATGATCCTTATCGGAGGAACAGGTTACACCGGAGAAATTAAAAAAGGAATTTTCTCTGCTTTGAATTTCATTTTACCTCATGAGAAAAATGTTTTATCAATGCACTGTTCTGCAAATGTAGGAGAGGCTGGAGATACTGCTATTTTCTTCGGTTTATCAGGAACAGGTAAAACAACGCTTTCATCTGATCCAAATAGACGTTTAATTGGTGATGACGAGCACGGCTGGAGCGAAAATACAGTTTTCAATTTTGAAGGTGGTTGCTATGCCAAGACTATCGATTTAACAAGAGAAAAAGAACCTCAAATTTATGATGCAATAAAATTTGGTGCCCTTCTTGAAAATATTGGCTTTATTGAGGAATCATCAACTCCAGATTATACAGATGGTTCTATTACAGAAAACACGCGTGTATCCTACCCTATTCATCATATTGATAACATTATGGTTCCGTCCAAAGCGGGTGCACCAAAAAATATTTTCTTTCTAACGGCGGATGCATTTGGTGTTTTACCTCCTATCTCAAGATTGACAAATGAGCAAGCCATGTATCATTTTATGTCTGGATATACAGCGAAAGTTGCTGGAACAGAGGTAGGAATTACCGAACCTACAACAACATTTTCAGCAGGATTTGGAGCAGCATTCTTACCGCTTCACCCTGCAAAATATGCTAAACTACTTGGAGAAAAATTACAAGGAACGGAAATCAAAGTGTGGTTAATAAACACGGGTTGGTCTGGTGGATCATACGGTGTGGGTCAACGAATGAAATTGTCATATACTCGTTCGATGATTACTGCTGCGTTAGAAGGGAACTTAGATTCTGTTGTATTTGAAAAATTGCCCGTTTTTGATTTGCTTTACCCAACCTCTTGTACCGACGTTCCTAGTGAATTACTGAATCCCAGAGCTACATGGTCTGATAAACAAGCATACGATGAAACAGCCAATAACTTAGCAGGTAAATTCGTTAAAAATTTCGAGAAATTTGCGGCTGAAACAAGCCCTGAAATTCTTGCTGCAGCACCAAAAGTTTTAGCTTAATCTTTTTTAGACTTGACTAATAGAAACTCACTTCGGTGAGTTTTTTTTTGTAACTTTTTGATAGAAAATGATTTCTATTTGCATGATGCAATTGAAAATCACCGCCGTATTTCTCATTATTTATACTATTTCTTTCAGTCAGGCTTTTGTTCGAACTGGAAAAAACATTGGCGTTTCTGGGGGAATATCAAAGAATTTTGAGCTTGATCAAACAAATATTCATTTTGGAATCCACAGTCATGTTTCAAAACATTTCATACCCGAAATCACCTATCGAAACTCTACACAATATCAAATAAGAAGAATCGAAAATTTTGGTGAAAACCAGCATTTCATAACCCCCGGTGTTCAACTTAGAGTCCGTTTTCTTTCAACTCCCGGTAGAAGAGTTCGTGGTATTTGTACCAAAGAATTTTTTGATGCCGCAATAACTCCTGAATACAATATTTCATTACTTCAGAATATCGAAAATATATTCTCAGTTAGGGCTGGATTAGCCATTTATCAGATAAAATCAGGCATGAATAAATCACGAAAAGCATGGAGTTTCAAAGTAGAACCCTACTTGAGAAAAGGCTTTGGCAAGAAAGAAATCATATCCAATGAAATTGGACTCTCATTTAAAATTACACGTTTCCAAGTTTATAACTTCTTGCGATAATTAGCAAACAATCTTTTCAAAAAACTAAAACTATCTTAATTTTAGTTACCTTTATTACATGAATTTTAAGGAACTAATCACAAAGTACTTCCCTGATATTTGGCAGTATTTAGTTATTGTTTTGATTTTTATCGTAGCTTCAATCTTTCTTTTATGAAAAAATTTTTTGGTCGCCAACTGGTTGTATGTTTCTTGTTTATCTGCTTCCTGTTTATCAAGGCACATTCACAATTAAATATCGACTCCCTTTCTCACGTCAATTATCAATCCCTACACGGCGCAAATTTGAATGATGTTTGGGGTTATGTGGATGAACTTGGAAATGAATATGCAATTGTAGGAACTTCTAAAGGAACATCAATTGTTGATGTATCAAACCCAACCAATCCAGTTGAAATATTTTGGTTACCTGGCAGTGAATCCATATGGCGTGACCCTTGTGTTTATGGCAATTATGCTTATATCACAACCGAAGCGGAGGATGGACTACAAATAATAGATTTAACTCCACTTCCTCAATCAACAAATTTAGCAAACAACCTTTACACGGGTCCAGCAACTGATCCTTGGCAATCTGCACATACCTGTTTTATTGACGAAAATGGATTTGCTTATATTTTTGGTGCAAACAGAGGAAATGGAGGAACAATTATTTTAGATGTACAAACAAATCCTATGAACCCAATTGAAGTTGGAACATTTGATAATTGGTACATTCACGATGGGTACGTTAGAAATGATACCCTTTATGCCGCTCATATTTACGATGGATTTTTTAGTTTAGTAAATGTTACTGACAAGTCTAATCCTGTTTTACTGGGAACTAAAACAACGCCAAACAATTTTACGCACAATATTTGGCCTTCAACCAATGGTCAGTTTGTATATACAACAGATGAAGTTACTGGATCTTTTATTGGAGTTTATGACATTTCCGATCCACTAAATATTGTTGAAGTTGACAGAACGCAACATTCACCAGGAACAGGTGTTATTCCACACAATACGCATGTCAAGGGAGAATATTTAATTACAAGCTATTATTCAGACGGTATTGTGATTCACGATATTACCTATCCATCAAACACAATTAAAATAGGACAGTATGATACTTATCCCGGACAAACGCCTGATTTCAATGGATGTTGGGGTGTTTATCCTTTTTTACCTTCTGGGAATATCTTGGCAGCTGACATTACAGAGGGATTATTTATAGTAGGCCCAAATTATCAAAAAGCCTCTTATCTTGAAGGAATAGTAACAGATGAATCAACCGGTCTACCAATTAATGATGTATCAGTTCAAATTGTAACAAATGATCAAATTGAAAAAACACGAACAAATGGCACTTACGAAACAGGTGTTTTCGGAATTGGACAATATTCTGTTACCTTTCAAAAAGTTGGTTATTACCCCAAAACAGAAATTACAACACTCACACAAGGTCAGATTACTACTTTAAATACACAACTTACACCTATTCCACCCTTTAATTTGGATATTCAAGTATATGAAACAGGAGGTATAATTCCTATTTCCAATGCACAAATAAAATTGATTCATCCACAA
>JBIKQS010000093.1:0-8310 GCA_044349575.1 Crocinitomicaceae bacterium | reverse complement strand
ACAAAAGTTACGCTTTGAGGATCGCTTTGATTTTGATATTTCCGTCCACCCAGATTTAGCAATAGGTGAAACATTAATTCCGCCTATGATAACACAACCTTTCATCGAAAATTCAATTGAACATGGACAACTTCATACCATTGATGGTGGTTTTATCCGAATCGTATTTTCAATCTCAAATAATATGTTGCACATCGAAATTTCAGATAATGGAATTGGTCGTAAAAAGGCGAGTCAAAATAAGAAAAGTAAAGAGCATCACAGTATGGCAATGAACATTACAGAGGAGAGGATTTCTATTTTAAACAAAAAGTATCTTACCAATGGAAAAATAGAAATTTCTGATTTTGATGAAAATAAAGAGACCGGAACAGTTATTAATATTGAAATTCCTCTTAAATTTAAAAACCAAATAACCGAAGCATGATAAAAGTTCTAGTTGTTGATGATGAAAACAAAACGCGTGAGTTTATCGCAAAGCTCATTCGTTCATTCGGGTTAGATCTTGAGGTGATAGCACAGGGCGAAAATGTAGAAACTGCCATTGAAGCAATACAGGAACATAAACCTAATTTAGTTTTACTCGACATTCAAATGCCCGATGGAACAGGCTTTGATGTTTTAAAACGAATTGATAATAAAAATTTTGAAGTTATTTTCATAACAGCTCATCAAGAATTTGCAATCAAGGCAATTAAGTTTAGCGCATTGGACTACATTCTAAAACCTGTTGATCCAGAAGAACTACGTCAAGCCATAGAAATGGCAATTCAATCAATAAATTCTAAAAAAGACGAAATTCAATTTGACGCCTTAAATCATAATTTAGTTCCACATCAAAAAAGAAAATTAGTTCTCAAGACACAAGAAAGTGTATTTGTTGTTGAACTTGATGATATTATTCGTTGTGAAGCAGATAAAAATTATACATTTTTCTTTTTATCAAACGGAAAAAAAATTCTAGTTTCAAAAACTTTGAAAGATTTTGAAACACTTCTTGCTGGCCATAATTTTTTCAGAATTCAACAATCACATTTGATAAATATCAATTATGTTGAGCGTTATGATAAATTTGATGGAGGTTCAGTTATTATGAAAGATGGTGCTTCTGTTCCATTATCACAAGCAAAAAAAGAAATGTTTTTTCAATTGCTAGAAAACCTTTAACTAAACTGACTCAATTTGTTCAATATCAAAACAATAAGAAAAATTAAAACAAGGGTATAAAGGATAAATTTAATTAAGTGCCACTTACTGATTTTTTGAGGAGCCTTATCTTTAAAATTGAATTTATGCATCATGGTAAAATTAGCTTTTTTTCACGTAAAAATAATTACATAACTCACAATACTAGAATTACGTTAATTTTGACTTTTATAACAGTAAAAATATGAAAAACATACTTGTTACGGGAGGTGCAGGATACATCGGTTCTCATACTGTTGTTGAATTAATAAATAGTGGTTACAATCCAATAATTATTGATGATTTTAGAAATTCTGACCCATCAATTTTAGATGGAATTGAGAAAATAACGAACAAAAAACAAGTATTTTACAAGATTGATATTTGCAATAAGGAAGCATTAAAAACAGTTTTTACCGAAAATAAAATTGAAGGAATCATTCATTTTGCAGCATACAAAGCAGTAGGTGAATCAGTTGCTTTTCCTCTTAAATACTATTCAAATAATTTGGTTAGTTTAACAAATATTCTTGAATGTATGATCGACTATTCTGTTGATAAACTGGTATTTTCTTCGTCTTGCACAGTTTATGGCGAACCAATTGGAATTAAGGAGGTTTCAGAAAATTCGTTAAAAGCTAAACCAAGCTCACCATATGGAAATTCTAAGTTAATTTCAGAAAACATCATTGAAGATACATTCTTCGCAAATCCTCATTTACAAACAATTTGTCTACGTTATTTCAATCCAGTTGGAGCGCACCCATCCGGGAATATTGGAGAACTTCCTCAAGGAAAACCCAATAATCTACTTCCATTTGTGACGCAAACAGCCATGGGCAAACAGGATAAATTAATGGTTTTTGGAAAAGATTACCCCACAATTGATGGTACTTGTATTCGTGACTATATTCACGTAGTTGATTTGGCAAAAGCTCATGTAAAAGCCATTAATTTTTTAGAAACCCGAGATCAAGGATTAAATGAAGCCATCAATATCGGAACTGGTAAAGGAATCAGTGTATTGGAAATAATTCAAAAGTTTGAAGATATTAGTAACCAAAAGTTGAATTGGGAGTTTGGAGAACGAAGAGCTGGCGATGTTGTAGAAATATTCGCAAATGCCAGAAAATCATTGGAATTATTAAATTGGAAGGCTGAATTGACAGTGGATGATGCAATAAAAGACGCTTGGAACTGGGAAAATCAATTAAAAAAATTTAATGCATGAAGTATCTCATTTTACTTTTCTTGCTTTTACCAACGTTGATTTTTAGTCAAAAAGAATTTGATACTGAAATTGAATCTAACAGTAGACCTGGTATTTTTTACTATCTCACCTGGAAAACATCCAATAAGCCAAAACCACGTAAATACGATAGATGTATTTTTGACCTGTATTATTCAGGAGCTTATTCAAGTGGTAATATCACCAATAGATCTGTTATAAACCTTGGTTTTTCAGCAAATTTCATGAATGAATATGCGTTAAATAAAAAAAATACTATTTCACTTGGATCAGGACTAGGGATATCATCTACCAAAGTTGATTTGAATTCCAATCTTGTTATGGGTAATGATAATAGCATTTTCTGTTTTCCTTCAGAATCTTATGATTATCAAAGAAATAGTTTAAATGGTTTGAACATCAATGTTCCTATCGAATTAAGATTCAAAACAAAAGGCTGGAGTCACTATAAAATTCACATAGGTGGAAGATTAGGTTATCAAGTGAGGTTGCGTGAAAAATATTTTTATACCGATTCGGATAGGAACTACAAAAATTCATTAAAAAGCGCAGCAGAACATCTTACATATTCTATTCATGCAAGATTGGGAATAAGAAACTATTCTATCTATGCTTCTTATAATTTAAATCCACTTTTTAAACACGATGACAGTCCAAAAATGAATTGGTTTCAACTCGGTTTAAGTATTTCTCTTTTTTAATGGAATTTATTGATACACATGCTCATTTTTACGCGGAAGAATTTGATTTAGATCTGATAGATGGAATTGAACGTGCAAAAGACAATCACTTAGTTAAAATTCTGTTACCAAATATTGACGTAAGTAGTATTGAACCTATGTTTACTTTATGCGAAAGTAACCCAACTCTTTTTTATCCCATGTTAGGCCTACATCCAAGTTACGTGAAAGAGGATTGGGAAAAACAATTAAGTACAATAAAGAAAGAAATTGAACATAAGTCTATAATTGCAATTGGAGAAATTGGAATGGATTTATATTGGGATAAAACATTTATTGAGGAACAAAAGGAAGCATTTTCTATTCAAATTGATTGGGCTATTGAACGAAAACTTCCAATTGTTATTCATGCTAGAGAGAGTTTTGATGAGATTTTTAATATTCTTGACCAAAAAATTTGTTCCGATTTACACGGAGTATTTCATTGCTTCACTGGTAGTGACTACGAAGTCCAAAAAATTCTATCTTACGAGAATTTTTATTTTGGAATTGGAGGTGTAATAACTTACAAAAACTCGCAGTTACCTGAGGTAATTAAAAAAGTTCCACTTTCAAAAATCCTATTAGAAACAGATTCACCCTACCTTCCTCCTACTCCCTTTCGTGGAAAACGAAACGAACCAAGTTACCTTATTTATGTTGCGGAGAAATTAGCAAGTGTTTATGAAATTGGATTAGATGTTATAGCCAAAGAAACCACTGAAAACGCGAAAAAGCTATTCAAACTAAAATCGTAAGTTAACTCCAACAAAACCTAAAGGAAGAAAGCGCTTATTTTCAGTTCCATTCGAAAAATAGCCCGAAAATGAATTGTCTCGAAGTAATTTGGTTTCCATTCTCACAGATAATTGGTCGGTTAACCACCATTGTGTACCTAAACTCAATCCAGAACAATTAAATCCAGGTTCATCAACTTGGGTAATTTGGACATTTGAAGGATCCAAAAAATGTTCTATTCTGGCATTAACAAACAGCTTTTTCAGTAACTTATATTCAATAGCTACATTTGCTTGTCCCCAAAAAATTGGTTTTGAAGATCTGTATTGCATTCCTCCATATAAACAAGATAATAATTTAATTTTTTCATAGGAATAAATCCAACTTATTTCAGTAAATGCTCGGTAACCCAAATCAGGTTGCGTTTCTGTTTTCTCATTTCCCTGATACGTTGTCCAACTCACGTAATTTTTACCTTTTGAAAATTCTAATTGGGTTCCTAAAGATGGGATTTTACGCTGAATTTCAATACGTTGCCATCCATTTAACAAAAAAGTAGTTAAACTAAAACGCTCATTAATTTTTCTTTTATACCTAACTCCCAAAAGATAATAAGGAACATACTCAGGAGCTATACTTCGTGTATATAAAGATTGATCCCAACTTTTAGCTGTTTCATACGTGTAAGGTGACGAAAACACACCTATATCAACCCAATCATTCCTTTTTTTTGATGGCTTAAATCCGATATAACTTTCGTAAATCCAGCGTAAATTCTTGTTTTCTAAAGAGTAATTAGCATTCATATAAGATCCAAATCCAGGAGTAAATTGTATACGAAAATTTGTAAAGGGTTGGTACGTCATTTCAATCATAGCTAAATTAATTGAGGGACTATTTAGCTGATTATTAGAAACATAAACTGGAACAACATCTTTATCTAAATCATTCAACTGCGAACCATAATAATAATCTATTCCTCCGTGAATTTGAAAAACAGAATCTCGTTTACAAGATTGACTTATTGCATTGTAAGAAATAACAAGGGTTAAAATAACGAGATATCTCACTATACTTTACTATGATTTGAACATCCTTCTAAAATAAACTGGGTTTTCATTATGAAGGTAGGAAATAATAAATAATCCACTGAAATTTAGATTAATTTCAATTTTATCATTTGTTATTCGGTTGAATTCATACGGAATAACTTTACCATCTGACGTTAAAAATTGTAGTGATTCTATTTTAAAATTATCGGGAAGAGAAGTTATTTCTAGTTTACCCGTTGGAAAAAAAGCAACCTGAAAATTAGGTATTTCATTCCCATTCAATCCCATTGTTTCAAGAGTAAGTATTTGCACAGCCGTATCTGAACCACAAACACCTGAACCAATTAATTCAACCATATATACACCAACAAACATATAATCATGAATTGGATTTTGCGCATTTGAAAAAGTATCGTCTCCAAAATACCACATTACGTTTTGCGTGTAATAATTTGTTGTAGGTATAAACTGAAATTCACCCGTGCCTGCTGTTGAACTATATGTGAAATCTACTTGAACTAATGAATCAAAATGGGTTAATTTCCACGTGGAAATACTGTCCAAAACCGTTAAATCAGCAGCTTGCTGAAGAATCAAAGCCGTTGCTGCATCCAAACTTCCTGTATAGGCAGCCCCAACCGGACTCTTTTGATAAATTGAACTGTAAAAAACACATGCAGAAAGATACGTTCCAGCAAAACTAGGATGAGATCCATCACCTGAAAACAAATTAATTGATGGATGATTATCAATGACATATTTCCACGCCGGTCCTGAAGGTGATACACTGGCATGTGAAGAGTCTGCAATACGCAGATAAGCATCGCGCAATCTTTTATTCATTTTATTGAATGTGTTAATTGAATCCCATTGCGGATCTCCTGCCTGCCTGCCCCAAGTCATAAAATAATGTACTTGAGAACAAGGCGCATTTGCATAAACTGAATCAGCTAACCTTTCTGCATTTGGCAAGGTTAAGGAATTAACTTGAGCATAAGGAAAACTGGGTTCCTGACTTTGCCCTTGTAAAACGACAAAATCCCAGGGTTTGGCATTTATTTTTTGAAAGGTTACCGGGTCATTGACATGACTCTGAAAAGTAAAACCTCCATTCGTTTTTGAATCAACGGTTGCAATATCTCCTTTTGATTGAGTAAGATTTTTAAATACAGTCGGTAAATCGTTCGTATAAATGTAACTATTTCCAATAAACAAAATGGATAGACTGTCTTGGCTGTAGGCAAGAAATGAACAAAAAGCTCCAATAAAAAATAGAATTGTTTTCACGATGTTTTTGTTGTAAATTTAACGGAGATTTTTTAGTATGCGAAATTTTCTTTTTCTTTTTGTTATTGTCTCATTCAATTTCTCCTTTGGACAATTTTCATTTAACTATTCGGATAGTTTACAAATTATTAAAAATGGCAACCCACTTTCATTAGCTTGGTCTGGTGGTCTTAATTACAGTCAATTTTCAGAGATTGATTTTGATTATGATGGAGACATGGATTTATTGGCATTTGATAGAAGTAACGATCAAATTAGACTTTTTGAGAATAAAGACATAAATGGAACCCGAAGCTATGTTTATAATCCAATAGGACAATCGCTATTTCCATCCGATCTTCGTTATCGCTTAGCGGCAGTTGATTACAATCAAGATGGTAAAAATGATTTGTTTGCTTATGGAATTGGGGGTATCAAAGTATTTAAAAATACCGGAAATAGTACTTCAGGATTGCAATGGACTCTTGTAAAGAACTTATTGTATTCAGACAACTGGGGAACTTTGCTTAATTTATATGTAAGTTCTGCTGACATTCCAGCAATAGTTGATGTTGATTTGGATGGTGATATTGATATCTTAACCTATCATATTAGTGGTGAATACTTGCAGTATCATAAAAACCTAAGTCAAGAGACCTATGGTCATTCAGATTCGTTAATGTATGAACTCAAAAATGAATGTTGGGGTGGTTTTCGAGAAGATGTTAATTCGAATACCGTTTTCTTAAATGACCAAACGGCTCCTTGTCAAGCAGGAAACGTTCCAAATCCACAATTAAAACCAAATGATGCTGAAAAAGCGCATGCCGGTTCTACGGTTTTAGCCATTGATATGGATGGGAATGGAGTTAAAGACCTACTTTTAGGCGATGTAGCTTATCCATCCATAAACTTTTTAACCAATGGAGGTACAACCGTAAATTCGAACTCTTTGATGATAAGTGCTAATCCAAACTTTCCTTCAAATACAACTCCCATCGCAATGCAATTGTTTCCCGCCGCATTTTGGTTGGATGTAGATTTTGACAATAAGAAAGATTTGTTGGTTGCACCAAATGCAAAAAATGTATCTGAGAATGAAACTAGTGTACTGAAATATAAGAATACTACATCTAATTCAACTCCAAATTTTGTGTTTGAAACCAAAGCTTTTTTACAAGAAGATATGATTGAACATGGAACTGGTTCCATTCCTGTTTTGACTGATATTGATAATGACGGCTTAATTGATTTATTTGTAGCGAATTTTTTTTCGTACAAACCAACCTTAATGAAAGAAAGTAGAATTGCTTATTATAAAAACACAGGAACAAATACAAATCCCACTTATACTTTTATTGATAACGACTTTATAAACTTATCCCAATCAGGACTAGGCTTGAGAATGGCACCAACTTTTGGTGATTTGAATAATGATGGTAAAAAGGATATACTATTGGGTTTAGAAAATGGAACTATCTGTTATTTTCAAAACACTACTTCAGGTGCTACACCAACTTTTTCTGCTCCCGTTGTAAATTATCAGGATAATTTAGGTCAAGTCATCAATGTAGGTCAGTATGCCTCCCCACAACTATTTGATTTAAACAAAGACGGAAAACTAGATTTACTAATTGGAAAAAAAACTGGTGAATTGGTATATTATGAAAATATTGGATCTCTTGCCCAGCCAATCTTTAAATTGACGAACACAAATCTTGGTAATGTAGATGTATCTAATACTACCTCTCCTGATGGATTTTCTGTTCCATTCTTTTTTACTCATTTAGATACTACCTATTTACTTGTTGGATCACTCGAAGGCCCTATACATTTTTACGATTCAATAGAACAAAATTTAACTCCCGGAACTTCATTTAGAACAATTTCATCCAATTTTTTAAATCAAGGAAAGAATATTGGTGGGTATAGCGCTTGTGCACTTGCTGATTTAGACAATGATATGAATCTAGATTTATTTATTGGCCAAGATTTAGGAGGATTGTTTTATTTGGAAAATGACTCACTAAGTAATCTTGGATTAAATAATGCCATTCAAATTTTACCGGAAATTAATATTTACCCTAATCCAGCCAATGAC
>JBIKQS010000092.1:0-8326 GCA_044349575.1 Crocinitomicaceae bacterium | reverse complement strand
AATTGGGTGCCAACAAACCATGGATGATCTTGTATTTCAACGATTTCAACCAACCCAGTTTCCGGATTTTTGCCGGATGCAATCATTCCAGCCTTTTCAAAATCACTCAAATATGAATTGTTAAATTCAAATCTATGTCTATGTCTTTCAGATATTTTATCTGTATTGTAGGCTTGAGAAACTTTGGTTTTAGGTTTAAGCTGACAATTGTAAGCTCCTAAACGCATGGTGCCACCAAGATTTGCAATGTTTTTTTGTTCCTCCATCATACTGATTACAGGATGTTTGGTGGATTCATCAATTTCTGTGGTATGCGCATCATCAAGTCCAAGAACGTTGCGAGCGAATTCAATTACCGCACATTGCATTCCTAAACAAATTCCAAAAAATGGAACATTATTCTCCCGAGCAAATTGCACCGCTTCAATCTTTCCTGAAATTCCTCTTGAACCAAATCCTGGTGCAACTAATATACCGTCTAGTCCTTTGAGCTCTTTTTTGATGTTTGATTTAGTAAGTTTTTCAGAATGAACCCAATGTACGTTTACTTTAGTTGAATTTGCTACACCTGCATGGATTATCGATTCACTTATAGATTTGTATGAATCTTTTAATTCAACGTATTTACCAACAAGTCCGATATTCACCTCATTTTCAGGATTTTTTAAGGTGTCTAGAAATGACTTCCAATTAGAAAGGTTTGGAGTTGATTTTGTAGGAAGTCCCAGTTTTTCAAGAACAACTTTGTCCAACTCTTCTGCTTGCATCAATAATGGGACGTCGTAAATTGACTCTGCATCACGCGATTCAATAACTGCATTCATCGATACATTACAAAATTTAGCAATCTTTCTGCGTAAATTCAAATCTAATTCATGTTCTGTTCTGCAACAAAGAATATCAGGTTGAACACCCAATTCCATCATCTGTTTAACCGAATGTTGAGTTGGTTTAGTTTTTAATTCTCCTGCTGCTGCAAGATATGGAACAAGGGTCAAATGAACAACAATGCAATCATTTTCAAATTCCCAAAGCATTTGGCGAACAGCTTCTACATATGGTAACGATTCAATATCACCAACTGTACCACCAATTTCAGTTATAACAATATCAAATTTACCTTCCTTAGATACTTCCTGAATGCGATCTTTTATTTCATCGGTAATATGTGGAATTACTTGAACGGTTTTTCCCAAAAACTCTCCTTTGCGCTCTTTTTCAATAACCGCCTGGTAAATTCTACCCGTTGTGACATTGTTTGCTTGAGAGGTAGGAACATTCAGAAATCGCTCGTAATGTCCTAAATCCAAATCGGTTTCTGCGCCATCATCCGTGACGAAACATTCACCATGTTCATAGGGGTTTAGCGTTCCCGGATCAATATTAATATAAGGATCTAACTTTTGAATGGTAACAGAATACCCACGTGCTTGAAGCAATTTTGCGAGCGATGCTGAAATAATTCCTTTTCCCAGAGAAGATGTTACACCCCCTGTTACAAAAACATACTTGGTTGAATTGGACATGAAAAACTATATTGTAACTACGGGTGGCAAAGTTAATAGATCCGATGAGAAGAACAGTATTTTTTACAAATTATTTGTAATTCGGGATAAAGTATTCATTTTTAAAAGAAATGGCGAATTCAAGAAATAGAATTTTAGTGTAACGCGACCTTTTTATATCGTTTATTCTGAGTTCATTCCTCAAATAGATTATTATGAAAAAAGCCACTCTTATTTTAGCATTCGTTCTTCCGTCTACCTTCTTGTTTTCACAAAACACAAGTTCAAGTGCTGAAAATATACAAACGGACTCCCTAAAAACTAAGGATATGTTTCAATTAGTAGATGGAACATGGATTACGAAAAAACAGCTAGATTCAATTTGTAAAATTGCGTGGGACAATAGCTTTGGCAAAATGACAGAGGAAGAACATGAGCTCCTTTTTGGAGGATCATCCATTAGTATTGAAACCGGTCCTATTAAAAAAGAGGATGAATAAATTCCGTTTAATTTATTGAAACCTAGTCAGCGCTTTATTGCATAGTGGTAATTGATATCATTAAACGCAATTAGATCTTCATGCAACAAGATTCGGATCATTTTTCTAACAGCGTCATTACCAAAGCCAAATCTTAGGTCTATATCATTTTGAGACCTTTGTTCATGTAAAAAATCAATTATTTCTTCTCTCAATTGTGTTTCTTTTTGTCCTTCTCGAAGTTCATTTTGACAAACATCACATTTTCCACAAGAGGGAGCTTCCTGGCCAAAATAGTTCATGAGTTGCTTTGATCGACAAAGGTCATTTCTCAAATAATCAACTGCCGCTTGAAGTTTTTCTGAATTGTATTTTTTTCTATTTGTATATGCCTCCGGACTCAGATTTAAATAATCATCTGGCAGTCGTTCGTGCAAAAAGGTTACAGTTGGTAGGTCATTTCGCCACTCAATGTTGGCTATTCCATATTTTTCCAGTTGCTTTAACTGATTTTCTAATTCTGTTTTTGGAATTGCAAGATGTTTGAGTAATCTTGAGCTTCGCAATTCTACAAATTCATCAAAAGAAGCTGTGTAACTTCGCAAAATGAAACTAATTAAAGGTCGGTATTGCTCATGCTTAATTTGAAAATTATACAATTCAAGATTACCCACATTCCATTGCAAACTAGTTTCTGTAAATGAATTCTCAGACAACTGTAGATCACCATTTTTCTCCAGTATTTTTAGCGAATTATACGTTTCTAAAATATCCAGATTGAAGGTATGGCTGAACGTTGAAAAATCAATAGGGTAACTTTCATTTTCCCCGGAACCAATGGCAACCTGTAAATAGCTACACAAAGCGCGGTATGTTCTTTTAATTGTATCAACTGGTGGAAATTGCATTGAGTTTCGTTTTATCAACTCTTCAATGTCGTTGTCTTGGTAAAAAACGATTGTTCTAGATGAATTCCCATCTCTTCCAGCCCTTCCTGCTTCTTGAAAATAGGCTTCCAAACTTGGCGGGAATTCGTAATGTAAAACAAAGCGAACATCGGGTTTGTCAATTCCCATCCCAAATGCATTGGTTGCAACCATGACATAGAATTGATTATTTAACCATCCGGCTAACATTTTTTCCCGCTCATCTCGTTCCAAACCACCGTGATAAATACCGCACGAAATGTTATTTGCAAGTAATATTTTAGCAAAATCTTTAACACTTTTGCGTGTTTGACAATAAACGATACCACTTTTTCGTTGGTTAAATTTTATAAAATCAACTATGTTAGATGTCTTATTATCAGATTTATATACTTCATAACTTAAATTAGATCTTTCAAATGAGGATTCGTGTATTTTTGGGTTTTTAAGGTTGAGTTGTGTAAGTATATCCACCTTTACTTTTGAGGTAGCCGTGGCCGTCAAAGCAATAATTGGAACTTTGGGTTGAAGTTCTCTTAGTTTACTTATCGATCGAAAAGAAGGCCTAAAATCATGGCCCCATTCTGAAATACAATGTGCCTCATCCACCACAAGTAAGGCAACATCCATCAATTTGAATCGTTCTTGAAACAGTTTTGATTGAATGCGTTCAGGAGAAGTGTAAAGAAAATCCAAACCGCCAAAACGAGCGTTATCTAATAAAATATCAATTTCTCGATAACTCATTCCGCTCGTAATCGCCTTAGCTTTAATTCCTCTTGAAATCAGATTATTAACCTGATCTTGCATTAAGGCAATAAGGGGGGAAATGACAATTGTAATTCCTTTACGGGCCAATCCAGGGACTTGAAAACAGATTGATTTCCCACCACCAGTAGGCAAAAGGGCTAGTACATCATTACCCGCAATTACATCATCAACAATGACCTCTTGTGAAAGACGAAAGGAATCAAATCCCCAAAATTGCGTCAATATTTCGATACTTTTTTTCAAATCAGATTAGAACAAATATACTGAATCTAAATCGCTATGTATATTTTTTTGTACGAATAAAAATTGAAAAATAATTGATGAAACTTGAAACACAAATTCAAACAGGTTGTTAAATTTGCAGTATATTTACGCTAACCTAAAAATAAGTTATGCCAGGTCTAAAATTTCGTGTTTTACTAGATTCAGAAAAAAATGAAGAGATTTTTCGGGATATTTTAGTGAGTGATACGGATAATTTTGAATCATTTTTTCAGGCCATAGTTAAATCATTTAACTTCAGTGGAAAAGAAATGGCTAGTTTTTATGTTTCAAATGATTCATGGGACAAGGGTCATGAAATTAGTTTATTAGATATGTCGTATGGGGATGACTCGGTTGATTCGCCCTCAACTGTAATGAAACAAGTTGCCATAAAAGATTTCATATCTGAACCGGATCAAAAGTTCATTTTGGTGTATGATTTTATAAAAATGTGGATTTTTTTAGTTGAGTTGATTGGTTATGAACGAAACGAACCAGAAACACCTGAAATGCTATTAGCTGTT
Organism: Crocinitomicaceae bacterium; assembly: GCA_044349575.1. Lineage (GTDB taxonomy): Bacteria > Bacteroidota > Bacteroidia > Flavobacteriales_D > Crocinitomicaceae > UBA952. The sequence goes on along the minus strand of JBIKQS010000092.1, from coordinate 3,857 downwards.
GGAACAGCGCCCTTAGAATCTTCTCGAATTGAAATGGATGACACTTTGTTTAACGGTGATGTTTCTGAGGATTTTATGGAAGATGATTTTGATGAAGATGAAGACGAAGATTATGGTTTTAATGATTTTGAAAATGGATACTCTGATGATGATTACTCAAATTATTAAATAAATGGGAAGCAATACAGATCCCATTGGACTAGCAATTGAAACCTATTGCAAAACCAAAAAGCCTTTTGATATACTTGTTCATGCTGATTTATGTGATGACGATATTATTCCAATCGAAGTACTTTTTCGTACCATTGATCAAATGCCTGAACCAGAAAAGTTGGCCTTGTCCAAAGTAAAAGGAAAAGTATTAGATGTTGGAGCAGGTACCGGGATTCATTCATTAGAATTAATGGATAGAGGTATTACTGTTACAGCCATTGATATTTCTCCCGGGGCCGTAGACTACATGAAATCTGTTGGAATACATGCAGTTCAATCAAGCTTTTTGAATTTCAAAGACGGTAAATTTGATTCAATTTTAATGTTGATGAATGGAATTGGTGTTGCAGGAAAACTGAGTAATCTAAAACGAACCTTGGAACACGCCAAAAGATTGTTAAATAAAGGGGGTACGATATATTGTGATTCTTCTGATGTAAAGTATTTGTATGAAGAGGAAGATGGCTCCTATTGGCTGGATTTAGTTTCAGAATATTATGGTAATTTCCGTTTTCAAATGTCGTATAAACAAGCGAAAAGTACCTGGTTTGATTGGCTTTATGTGGATTACGATTCACTTCACCAAATAGCAACAGAAGTTGGATTTTCGGCACGAAAAATTCATGAAGAAGATAATCATTTTTTAGCGGAATTAACCTTGATTTGATGGGAAATGAGTTAATTCAGTTTATCAAAAACGCCCTATTTGAAGACATTCGTGAAGGGGATCATTCTGCATTAGCCTGTATTCCTTCCAATGCACTAGGTAAAGCAAAATTATTGGTTAAAGATAATGGTATAATTGCCGGAATTGAAGTCGCAAAAAAGATTTGCGAAGTCTATGACCCCAATTTAAGTATCACAACATTTATGAATGATGGAGATTCAATTCAAATGGGTGATATTGCTTTAGAAATTGAAGGTTCTGCAAGATCCATTTTAACAACTGAACGTTTGATATTGAACTGTATGCAAAGAATGAGTGGAATTGCCACTCAAACGAATCAACTTGTACATTTGATACAAGGAACAGATACGAAATTGTTAGACACTCGAAAAACAACCCCGGGAATACGTTTTTTAGAAAAATGGGCAGTTCGAATTGGGGGAGGAGTGAATCATCGTTTTGGATTGTATGACATGATTATGATCAAGGATAATCATATTGATTTTGCCGGTGGAATCAAACAAGCATTGGAGGCAGTTCGAGAATATCAGACAGCAAACAACCTGAACCTTAACGTTGAAATTGAAGTTAGAAACGAAAAAGAATTACACGAAGCTCTGGGTTGTGGCGGTTTTAATCGAATAATGCTGGATAATTTTTCTCCTGCTGAAATTAAGCGCGTACTTCCTTTGATACCCGAAATATATGAAACAGAGGCATCCGGTGGGATAACAATTTCCACAATTCGAGAATATGCCGAAACAGGAGTTCAATTCATTTCAGTTGGTGCATTGACACATTCTGTAAAATGCCTGGATTTGAGTTTGAAATCTGAGTTCAGTTTATAGTCAGATATAACCCTTTACATCATAAACGACGTAACCAACGATTTCTTTAATCAAGTTGGTCCAATTAGAAAAGTTTTCAAAATCAGGTACTATAAATTGATAGAAATAATAATCGCGTTCTTTTGTTTTTGCGCCGTCAACCGGGAAACAATCAACTGGAATATTCATTTTATTAAATACAGCTTTTGATCGGCGCATGTGTAATCCGGAGGTAATGAGAAGCGCTTTTTTTGAAGAAATTGGATGAAGATTTAATTTTTTAAGTGTTTTTTGAGATTCGATTGCATTTTCTGCTGTGTTTCTTGAATTTGATTCCGTTATAATGTCTTCCGCTGGAATTCCCCATTGAACTAAAACCGCTTTAAATTGATCTGCTTCATGCAATCCCTTATCGGTTATATAGCCGTTATCGCCCGAAATCAGTATTTTCTTGATTTTTTTGGCGTGATACAAATTTAATGCTTGCCAAATGCGATCTGCACCTCTGTTAATATGAATAGATTTAGTTTCTTTTTCGAAACTTGCCATTCCGCTTAGTACAATTCCAACTTCGTAGCTTGAAATTTCTTTCTCACTTTTTATCTCATAATTCCAAAGTCTGTAAAATTCAGATGTTATAAAAGAGTTTGAGAAAAAAATCATCATTCCAATTCCAACCCATGTAGCTATTTTCTTTCTTCTAGCATTTTTTGATCTCCAAGCAATAAGAAAACAAAGCAGAACCCATAAAAAGGGAGAGAGAAAAAAATAGAATATTTTGGATGCAATAAAAAACATTTTTCTAGGACGATTGTAAATATATTGATTTCTTTAATGCATGGAGTTAATAATATTAGTTAATACGCGAATTTAGATTTTGACAAATACCTTAAAAGTGGTATTTTTGCATCAAATAAAGTTGTTATTTATATTTAATCTAAATAAAACAAAGTAATGATTACAGTTACCGATACAGCTAAAAAGCAGGCAATCAGATTAATGGAAGACGAAGGTAAAGATGGTTTTTTCATTCGCGTTGGGGTTCAAGGTGGTGGTTGTTCAGGGCTCATGTATCAATTAACCTTCGACAATGAGGATAAAGAAGGAGATAAAGCTTTTGAAGACAATGGAATTAAAGTGGTTGTTGATAAAAAAAGTTACCTCTATTTAATTGGAACTATTTTAGATTTCTCAGGTGGTCTAAATGGAAAAGGTTTTGTTTTTCAAAATCCAAATGCAGATAGAACTTGTGGATGTGGTGAATCGTTTTCAGTTTAAAAAGAAAGTCAACAATGGCAAATTATACCGAAAATGAATTAGCAAAAGATCTTGAAAATCAGGAATACAAATATGGTTTTGTAACTGATATTGAATCTGATAAAATTCCTGCTGGACTCAATGAGGATGTTATTCGATTAATTTCTTCGAAAAAGAATGAACCTGAATGGCTGTTAGAATATCGTCTCAAAGCTTTTCAAATCTGGAAGTCAATGAGAGAACCTGAATGGGCTCATGTGCACTACGAGAAGCCTAAATTTCAAGATATAACCTACTATTCTGCGCCAAAGCAAACCAAGAAATACGAATCTTGGGATGATGTTGATCCAGAAATGAAAGAGACAATGAAGAAATTGGGGATTTCACTGGAGGAGCAAAAAAGGTTGACTGGTGTAGCTGTGGATTTTGTAATGGATTCTGTTTCAGTAGCAACTTCATTTAAGTCCAAATTAGCAGAGTTAGGAATTATCTTCTGTTCATTTTCTGAGGCAGTGAAAGAGCATCCTGAATTAGTTCAAAAATACATGGGGTCAGTTGTGCCAACAACTGATAACTTTTATGCAGCATTAAATTCAGCTGTTTTTACCGATGGGTCTTTTTGCTATATACCAAAAGGTGTTCGATGTCCAATGGAATTATCAACCTACTTCCGAATTAATGAGGGAGGAACAGGTCAGTTTGAACGTACATTAGTTGTTGCTGATGAAGGGTCATATGTATCTTATTTAGAAGGGTGTACGGCTCCACAACGAGATGAAAATCAATTGCATGCTGCTGTAGTTGAATTAATTGCATTGGAAAATGCTGAAATCAAATATTCTACGGTTCAAAATTGGTATCCGGGCGATAAAGAGGGTAGAGGCGGTGTGTTT
>JBIKQS010000091.1:0-8333 GCA_044349575.1 Crocinitomicaceae bacterium | reverse complement strand
CCTCAGCATTATCAGCTGTTCCTACTACCCAAATATTAGGAGCGTCTTTTAGTAAAGAAGTCCATGCTTCGCTGATAAGTTTATGATCATCAACGATTAAAACTTTGATTGTAGATTCCATAATTGATGCAAGTTAAACAATTTAAGCATTCAACGCTTCAGCTCCACCAACAATTTCTAATATTTCATTTGTAATAGCGGCCTGTCGTGCTTTGTTATAGCTTAATTTAAGGCCTTTCTGTAATTCTTTAGCATTATCGGTTGCTTTATGCATTGCAGTCATTCTTGCTCCGTGTTCTGCTGCGTATGAGTCTAAAATGGATTTGAATAATTGAATCTTCAAACTTTTAGGAATCAAATCATCAACTATTTCTGTTTTAGATGGTTCAAAAATGTAATCTCCAGCAGAATTACCCTCTGAAACTTTAGGAATTATAGGAAGTAATTGCTCATTGTCTACAACTTGAGTTGCTGCATTCACAAAACGATTATTAATTATAATAACCTTATCAAATTCTTTTTTCACAAAGCTATCCATTACTGAACTTGCTATAAGACCAACATTGTCAAACGATAAATTTGTAAAAATATCCTCTACAGGCTGTATAGAATCGTTGATGTAATAGTTTGGAGTTTTCTTGATGACATCCTTGATTTTTTTCCCAAGGCACAATACCTTAACCGATGAATCTTGAGAAATTAAAGAATTAACTTGTTTGATTACATTATTATTAAATCCACCACAAAGTCCACGATTAGAAGTAATTCCAATAATTAAGGTTTTGCTTGAATTTCTAACTTCAGAATAGGCATTTTCAGACATATCCAAAGTAGCGCTCAAGTTTCCTAAAATCTCTTGCAATTTCACTGAATAAGGGCGCATTTGTGTAATCGCATCTTGAGCTCTTTTCAACTTAGCAGCAGAAACCATTTTCATGGCGGATGTAATCTGCATAGTTGAGCCAACTGATGTTATCCGATTTCGTATCTCCTTTAAGTTAGGCATATCGTTGGTTTAAAGAATCTTCTTAATATCTGTCAGCTACTTCTTTTGCTACTTTTCCTAAAACATCAGTAATTTCATCTGTATACTTACCAGCTTTAAGATCAGCAAGTATATTAGCGTGTTGTGCTTCTAGAATTGTTAAATATTCTTTTTCAAATTCTTTTACTTTAGCAATAGGAACTCGTTGCATTAAACCTTTTGTACCAACATAGATAATAGCAATTTGCTTCTCAACTGGGTAAGGATCGCCTTCTCTTTGCTTTAATATTTCAACATTGCGAGCACCTTTGTCTAATACTGATTTTGTAGCAGCATCTAAATCAGACCCAAACTTTGAGAAAGCCTCTAATTCTCTGTACTGAGCTTGGTCTAATTTTAAAGTACCAGCAACTTTTTTCATGGACTTGATTTGTGCAGATCCTCCAACTCGTGATACAGATATACCAACGTTGATTGCAGGTCTGATACCCGAGTTGAATAAATCAGACTCCAAGAAAATCTGTCCATCCGTAATTGAAATTACGTTGGTAGGAATATATGCAGAAACGTCACCTGCTTGTGTTTCAATTATTGGCAAGGCGGTTAATGAGCCCCCACCTTTCACACGTGACTTCATAGATTCTGGTAAATCATTCATTTGACAAGCAATTGAATCATCTGCAATTACTTTTGCTGCTCTTTCTAGTAAACGAGAGTGAAGGTAGAATACATCTCCAGGATAAGCCTCACGACCCGGTGGGCGACGTAACAATAATGAAACTTCACGGTAAGCTGCAGCTTGCTTAGATAAATCATCATAAACAATTAATGCGGGCTTTCCAGAATCTCTAAAATATTCTCCGATTGCAGCTCCTGTCATTGGTGCATAAAACTGCATTGGAGCTGGATCAGAAGCATTAGCTGCAACTACAACTGTGTAAGCCATCGCACCAGCATCTTCAAATTTCTTAACAATACCCGCAACAGTTGATCCTTTTTGACCAATTGCTACATAGATACAGAAAACAGTTTCACCTCTATCAAAAAATTCTTTTTGGTTAATAATTGTATCAATCGCAACGGTTGTTTTACCTGTTTGACGGTCACCAATGATTAACTCACGTTGTCCCCTACCGATTGGAATCATTGCATCAATCGCTTTAATTCCCGTTTGAAGAGGTTCATTTACTGGCTGACGGAAAATTACACCTGGCGCCTTTCTTTCAATTGGCATTTCATATAAATCACCAGCAATTGGACCTTTACCATCAATTGGTTGACCTAATGTGTCAACAACACGACCCACCATTCCGTCACCAACGTTCACAGAAGCAATTCTTCCTAAACGTTTAACAGTATCTCCTTCTTTAACCTCTGAGGCACGTCCTAGAACAACTACCCCAACATTATCTTCCTCTAAGTTCAAGGCAATTCCACGAATTCCACCTTCCAATTCAACTAATTCACCATACTGAACTCCCGTAAGTCCATATACGCGTGCAATTCCATCTCCAATTTGAAGAACGGTACCCACTTCTTGCAACTCAGCTTCACTTCTGAATCCTGATAATTGCTCACGTAAGATTGCAGAAACTTCTGCTGGTTTGATATCTGCCATGATCTATTATTTTCTATTAATTATTAGTTATCAAATCTATTTTTAATTTTTTTAGCTGGCTATTTACGGAGGCATCTACCTGAATGTCGCCAATACGAACGATAAAACCACCAATCAATGATGGATCAATTTCCTCTGTCAACTCAATTGAACCAGAAACTTTTACCTTTGAAAGAATTTTGTCTTTACTAGATTTAGAAAGCTCTGTGGCTGAAATGAGCGTTACCGGAATAATGTTTTTATGACTTTTCACTAAATCAATAAAGGATGAAGCAATTACGGGAAGTATAGCTTCTCTTCCGTTTTTAGTAATGAGTTGAATAAAGGACTTCGACAATATATCAAAGTGACTATACAATTCATTCAATACATTTAGTTTTTTGTCAGCATTAATCACTGGAGATTTTAAGAAAACAAGTAAATCGTAATTGTTTGCTCCGGAATTTACAAAGAACTCCATATCCTTAAACACTAAATCCACTTTGTCTTGCTCAATTGCAAGTTCCAAAAGTGCTTTGGCGTAACGAATTGCTGATTTAGTTCCTTTCATGGGTTATTAATTCATGTTTATATCATCCGCCATTTTCTCAGCCAGTGCTTTTTGTTTATCATCTGAAGACAATTCAGTTCTGATGATTTTTTCAGCAATTTCTAAAGAAAGACCAGCAACATGAGTCTTTAACTCATTCATTGCTTGTAATTTTTCATTCGTAATTGTTTCTTTAGCTGCGGTCACAATTTTTTGAGCTTCAGCTTTCGCTTTTTCTTTTGCCTCTTCAATCATTTTATCCGCAGAATTTTTGGCGTCTTTCAACATAGAGTCGCGTTGTGCACGAGCTTCTTTCAATAATGCTTCGTTTTCAGACTTCAATGTTTGCATTTCAATCTTTGTTTTTTCTGCAAGTTCGAGAGCTTCAGCAATTTTTTGCTCCCTAGCATTAACCGCCCCTAAAATAGGTTTCCATGCAAACTTGGTTAGAATAAACAAAAGACAGCAAAACACTAATCCCGTCCAAAATAATAAACCAAAATCAGGTAATATTAAATCCATTTTTTAATTTTTTAAAAGTTAAAAAATCAATCCTCAACCAACCGTTGAGGATTGAAAATTAATTACTTTGCTCCTCCTAGTAGACCAACTACTACACCGAAAAGCGCAACACCTTCGATTAACGCTGCTGCGATAATCATAGCTGTTTGAATTTTTCCTGAAGCTTCAGGATTTCTTGCAATACCTTCAACTGCTGAACCACCAATGCGGCCGATTCCCATTCCTGCTCCTAAAACTGCAAGTCCTGCTCCAATTGCTGCTATACTTCCGTACATATTATATAAATTAAAAAATTACTACTTAATGATGCGCTTCTTCAACCGCTGCCCCAATGAATAGGGAAGATAACATGGCAAATAAATATGCTTGAAGAAAAGCAACCAACAACTCTAATATCGAAATAAACAATGCCATAGGAACTGATAATGCTCCCCATGCTGCATTTTTGTTAATGAATATGATTGAAATTAAGGCCAATACAATAATGTGACCAGCGGTAATGTTCGCAAACAAACGAATCATTAATGCAAATGGTTTTGTGAAAATACCAACAATTTCAATTGGAATCATAATAGGCAATAATAATTTCGGCACCCCTGGAGTCGCAAAAATGTGGGACCAATAACTTTTATTTGCTGAAAATACAGTAATTAGTAATGTGCAAATTGCCAAGAAAAGAGTAACTGTAATATTACCTGTTAGATTTGCACCACCAGGAATAATAGGAACCAACCCTAGTAAATTATTGAACCATATAAAAAAGAATATTGTAGTTAAATAAGGGACGTATTTGTGGTACTTATGCTTGTCAATATTTGCTTTAGCTATGTCATCCCTTACCATAACAATGATGGGCTCCATGAATTTAGCCAATCCTTTCGGGGCAACAGCTCCATTTTTCTTGTAAAATCTTGCAACAGAAAGCATAATTACCAAGATAATGGCTGCACCAAAGAAAAGTGATAATACATTTTTAGTTATTGAAAAATCTAATGGTTTGGTATTTCCATGAACATGACCATCTTCAAACGATAATGTACCATCAGTCAATTTATAGATTTTCTCGTGGTACAACGCATAACCTTCAGCTTTTCCAGTACCCTTAAGGTAAGATATTGTTTGGTGATTTTTGTGATCAATGGCTTCTGCATGCTCACCATGGTAGAAATTTTCGGATGAAAAAACCTTCAGTTCGCCGTCAATTAAAATAACTGGTAAATAAATGGAAGTTCCTCCGTGTTCTGGCCCCCACAAATGCCATTCATGTGCATCTTTGATATGGTGCATAATCATTTCACCTACGTTAAATTCTTTTTCAGTGGTTTTTTCACTGGACGCTAAAGAAATTGAGGTAACAATGAAAAGAAAAAATGTAAGTGCGAAATACTTGATAATGCTCATTTTGACTGTTTTCAACTAACGTTTTTCAAAAATTTTTGCAAAGTTAGTGAAAGTTTCATAAGATACAACACTAAATTGTCAGTTAATTTAAATAAATTAAGAAGATGGACATTAAACGAATGAGTAAATAGGTTTAATTTATTGTTATACAATGTCTTATCATAATTTTTGAATCACATCTTTGATGATATTTATAGCAGTTTGCGTTTCTTCCATCGAAATTGTTAAAGGTGGCGAAAGCCTAAAACTGTACGGGTGCGATAAAAACCAAAAGGTAATAATTCCCTTCTCTAGGCAAGCTTCTACGACTTTATTTACGACGTCAGCTGATTCCATGTCAAAGGCAAACATTAATCCTTTTCGTCTAACTTCTTTTACTTGAGGTAAACTTCCGAGTTCTTTTTCAATGTAGGCACCAATCTTTTCTACATCAACCCAATTAATTTCATTTTTAAGAATGTTAATAGTTGCAGCCGCCGCCGCACATACCACAGGATGCCCACCAAATGTGGTTATGTGACCAAGCATCGGAGTGTGTGTAAACTCTGAAAGATTTTCTTTTGAAGAAACCAGTGCACCAATTGGCATACCACCTCCGAGGGCCTTTCCTAACGTTAAAATATCAGGAATAATATCAAAATGTTCAAATGCAAAGAGTTTCCCAGATCTCCCCATCCCGCATTGAATTTCATCTAAAATCAACAAGGCACCAACATCATCACATCGTTTTCTCAGTGCTTGGATATAGTTTAATGTTGGGATACGCACTCCTGCATCACCTTGAATAGTTTCCAAAATTACCCCAGCAGTTTTTTCAGTAATTTGATTTAATTCTTCAAAATTATCTAAATGAATAAAGCGAATATCTGGTAGTAAAGGTCTGAAAGCTTTTTTCTTAACCTCATTTCCTGAGATACTTAGTGATCCATTGGTGCTTCCGTGATAAGAACCTCTAAATGAAACAATTTCCATTCTTCCCGTAACTCTCTTGGCTAACTTTATGGCAGCTTCGTTGGCCTCTGTGCCTGAGTTAACGGCATAAACGCAATTCAACGAGGGCGGTAAAACGGATGTTATTTCTTTTGCAAATTGTACTTGAGAATCTTGAACAAACTCTCCATATACCATTACATGTAAATGCTTATCAATTTGGTTTTTAATGGCTTCAATAACTTTTGGATGCCTATGACCAATATTATTGACGGCCACCCCCGAAATCAAATCAGTATAACGTTTTCCTGATTTATCATTAATATAAATTCCTTCCGCCGACTCTACTTCTATCAAGAAAGGAAAAGGACTTGTCTGACCTTGGTTTGAAAGAAATATATCCTTCGCATTCATGAATTAGTTTTTTCGGGAAAGCACTTTTTCTACAGCTTCAATGATATTGTTTGTATCAATTCCGTATTTCGTCATAAGCTCCATAGGCGACCCGCTTTCTCCAAAAGAATCATTCACTGCAACGTATTCTTGAGGAGAAGGCAATTTTCTAGAAAGCACTTGAGCAACAGCCTCTCCTAGACCTCCATTCATCATGTGCTCTTCTGCGGTTACTACGCATCTCGTTTTTGAAACAGATTTTAAAATAGCCTCTTCATCAAGAGGTTTAATGGTATGCATATTTATTAACTCAACTGAAATACCTTTTTCTGCCAAGGTTTTCAATGCTTCAATAGATTTCCAAACTAAATGACCACAAGCAATGATGGTTACATCTGTTCCTTCAGTTAAAATATCTGCTTTACCAATTGTAAAATTAGCATCTGGTTTTACAAAAATGGGCATTACCGGTCGACCAAATCTAAGATAAACAGGTCCTTGATGTTCTGCAATTGCGATAGTAGCTTGTTTGGTCTGATTGAAATCAGCAGGAACTATTACCGTCATATTAGGCAACATGCGCATCATGCCAATGTCTTCTAAAATTTGATGAGTAGCACCATCCTCGCCTAGGGTTAATCCGGCATGGGAAGCACAAATTTTCACGTTTTTTTGTGAGTAGGCAACTGATTGTCGTATTTGATCATACACCCGTCCTGTTGAAAAATTGGCAAAAGTACCTGTAAAAGGTATCTTACCACCAATTGTCATACCGGCGGCCAAACCAATCATATTTGCTTCGGCGATTCCAACCTGAAAAAAACGATCTGGATTTTCCTTTTGAAAGGCATCCATTTTTAAAGATCCCGTAAGATCAGCACACAAAGCAACTACCTCAGGATTTGTTTTGCCTAATTCCGCTAATCCTTCACCAAATCCAGATCTGGTGTCTTTATTTCCTAATATTTCAAATTCCTTCATACGTTATAAATTAATGGTTGTTGTTCTATTTGAATCAATTTTAAATGTCTTTTCTCCTGTATAAGAGCTTGATTTTTGAGATTTCAATCTGTAAACCAGCTTATAAGAACCAGGTTGCAGTTGGAACTGACCTTTTTTTGATTTATCGTCAATATTCAGAACCCATTCAGCATTGCCATCCGATTTCATTAAAAAAACCTGGGCGATATATTCAGCGCTAAATGAAAAATCAAACATACCCGGAGCGATAATGGAAATCACCTCTGTTTTGCTTTGTTGAATTTTAATTTTTTGGGTGGAGCGTGGTAATGTTAAAATTTCAATATCATAATTGCCGGTTAGGTATTTAATCGTTGAATTCAAATTTTGAACATTGAGTGTTTGTTGTATATTTTCTTGCATTATCCTTACAGGAATTTCCTTGGTTCCATTTGAGCATGTTGGACATTGAACTTTTATGAAGCCTTGTGGGCAATCAACTTTGATGGTATTGTGCGTATGCTTTTGAATTGAAATGTCTTTCTTTTCAACCATTGGAATTGTATTTACAACTAGGTCGTATTTGAAGTCGGGACTAATGACCAATGTATCCGGATTCCCATATCTATTGATCGTATGAACAAATGTGTATTTCAAATTTTTTGTTCCTGCTTCGTACAAGAACATGGTAACATTTGTCTCAGTTGGTTTTTTAGTGATATCATTTAAATTTATTTGAACAGTGGTATTCAAAAGTGCTTTTTTAAGAACGGTTTGCAATGTTGAATTAAAGGACTCACTTGTTTCAGCATCGAAATAGGTACCAATGCATTTAAATTTCTCCAAATACGATAAGTCCATACCTAAACCAATAACAAATGGAGTTACTTTTACTCCTTTGTCTTTTAGTTTTTTAGCTATGACACAAGGATCATTGTCGCAGGCCTCGAGTCCGTCTGTAATCAGAATGATAAAATTCCTCGCAAGTGTATCCG